>JBDUCW010000059.1:0-26054 GCA_040003235.1 Ferruginibacter sp.
CAATATGAGTATGTACAGCAGGGTGAATTTGGTGTAACCGTTGGAGCTGCTCATTATTTCGGTGATCTGAATACAAGAGCTGCGTTGAATCGTCCTAAACCCGCCCTCGGGATTTTCTTCCGTAAACAGTTTGGCAATTATACAGGTCTTCGCATCAGCGCACACTATGCGCAGGTTGGTTACAGTGATGTATACAGTAAAAATAATTATCAGAAAACCCGTAATCTAAGTTTTAATTCAAATATCTGGGAGCTGGCAGTGCAGGGCGATTTTAATTTTTTCAAATTCCTTCCCGGCAACCCTAATTACCTTTTTACTCCTTATGTTACATTGGGTGCAGGTGTTTTCAGTTATGATCCTTATGCATATCTTAATGGTCAGAAAGTTTTTTTACGTCCCCTGGGAACTGAAGGTCAGAATACGAAGTACCTGGGCAGGAAACCCTACAGTACTATGGCACTGTGCATACCCATTGGTGCCGGTATCAAATATAATATTACAGATAAACTGAACCTTACTTTTGAAATAGCACACCGCCTTACCAGTACAGATTACCTGGATGATGTAAGCAGCACGTATGCAGGTCTCGCCAATTTCCCGGTATTGCCCAATGGCAATCCTTCAACAGCAGCATTGCTGCAGGACCGTTCTTATGAAATTGATCCCAATAATATTTTAGGAGTGGAAGGCAGGCAGCGTGGCCTGAGCAAACAGAAGGACCAATACATCATTGCGGAGATCGGACTTACCTTTAATCTGAGCAGTTACCGTTGTCCTGGAACTAACTAAAAAGGTTGATGTCCAGCTTTTTATAAAATTTTTAGAACAATCTATTGGTTTTTAAAAAAAATCTCTATATTTACAATCTCTCCCAGAGAATAATTACCAAGCTTACCTGATATCCTCGTTAATTCCACATTGCTCAATATCTCCTATTATTTACTGTAGTCAGTCGGATTTTTTTGTTTCCCAACCAAAGAGTAACAACGTATAATCCTTTTCGTTCTGTGATGGAACCATAGTTTTTATTCATTAAAAAAATAACTATGGCGTTCATTCGCAGTTGCATGCTTATCGCATCAACATTTTTATTGATTTTTAATACAACGGCGCAAACTGTTTATTACCCTTCACAGGCATCTTCATTGTTGAAGTCAACTGCAGTTGATGCTGCAGATCTGTTTAAAAAGGCAATGCCGGGTGCATCGTTTGCCACGCAATCATATAATAATTTACCAGCTGCAGGAATAATTTTCATGTACGACAGCAGTGTTGCCGGCAACCAGGCCTGCAGAATTGAAAGCAATGGCAGCAGTTATATTAAATTCTCTGCAGCTGAAGACAATGGACTCTGTTTCGGTTTTTATCAATACATGCAGCAGTTAGGATTTCATTTCTATCAGCCCGGCAGCATCTGGGAAATTATTCCTTCGTTAAGCTCTCCTTATAAAAATATTACCACTACTGTAGATTGCGGCCTTCAATATAAAACCTGGTATATCAGTGGTGGCCACAACCGTTGGGCCATGGATAATAACAACAGTTACAACTGGGATATTTATTTCGGAGATAACGGCCACCAATGGGCGCTGTATCAACGCCGCAACGGAATGATGGGCGCGTATCGTTTTGCCGGCCATCGTGGTGATATACTTACCGGAAATTATCTTGCTACGATTCAAAGTAATCCCTGCTATGTGGCATGCTATAATGGAAGCAGGGAAGCTAATTCACAATCAGTTCCTGATATCAATAATATCAATGCTACGCAATTATGGAGTAATGCTATTGAGCAGAAATTCACTCAGTTTAAAACAACGATTTATGGTAACACTTCTTTATATACTGATTATTTCCATGGCTTTAATTTTAATTACAGTCATATTGGTATTGAAGCTCCCGATGGTGCGAAATGGGGAAATTCGGGAGACAACGCTGTGTGCAGTAATCTGGGCTACCCTAAAGAAAGCGATCAGCAATTCCTTCTCGCCGGCAAAACAACAGAAAAAATAAACAGCCTGTATCCCGCCGCAAAAACACAGTGCTATGCTTACAGCAGCCACGCAGATATTCCATCGCCGTCGATCAGCATCAGCACTAATCTTGATGTACAGGTGATCCCGACTGCCTTTCAGAATGAGACCAGTGCAAAAGGATTGATGAGCAGGTGGTACGGAAGGCACGGGAATGTTTCTGAGTATCAATACATGAATATTCCGCAATGGGGCGGAGAAACTCCGATGTTTTATCTCAATGATCTGAAAACAACTTTACAAAGAGTAAAAGAAAAAAACAGCCAGGGCATTGTATGGGAAGCATCTCCTGCAAAATTTGCAAGCCTTCCTTTTTTAATGGCGGCAAATAACAAATTGCTGAACAATGTGGAAGTGGACAGTACGCTGAAAGATTTCTGCAACAGTCTCTTTGGAAATGCTTCTGCAACTGTTTACAAACTTCTGCAATTGTGGAGTGATGATAAAAGCATTACTACTGCCGATTTCATTAATGATAATAAATATAAACTGCCTTTGTACCTGCAACTGCTTAATACTGCTGTTCAGCAAACGCAGGATGCGCCTGAGGTTCAGAAGCAAAGAATCAGTGAACTGAAAGCTTATATTCATTATATGCTGTTGTATTACGACTGGTCATTTGACCAGCGCAGCAATGATGCTAAAAAAGAAAAAGCTGCAGCACTGTGCATCTATCTGGCTAAAGTAAATAAGCTCCAGCTTGTGAACAGTTATTTTTTAATTGCAGACATTACGAGCCGTTACGCAGTTACTGATAATTTTTATACGCTGTATAATGTAAACAACGGATCTGCTTATCAAAACGGGAATTTAAGCCTGATAACTTCTGCAGAAATTGAAAATAATTTTACTGCAGATATTAATACTACCGGTAATCTTATTCCACAATATAAACTGGTAGATGCGGGCACTATTAAAACACAACTGAAAGCAAATAATCTTAATCTGCTGAGAAAATTATCGGTTAAGATCGGCTATACTAACGGTTACAATTATCCCAACCGCAGTGAATTCTTTATTGATGCACCTGCTGCCGGAAATTTTTCCGTGGTCTATACACCTAAGTTCGATATGGCCGGTCAGGGTCAGATCAATTTTACTGTAGATGCTGTTGACAAAGGAACTGAAGTGATTAAAGATTTTACCATCAGCAACGGGAGTGCTGCAGGTAATTTTACCGTTTCTTTACCAGCCGCAGGAAGATACATGCTGACAGTAGTTTCCAAGGCTAAATCCGGTGTTGATCTGGTGATCACTACCAATGGCAATTACTTTTATAAAAATGCCGCTTTTATCGGTAATAAGACAGAAAACTATCGTGATGATCTTGCAAGTTTGCCGGGATATTTTTATGTACCACAGGGCATCGATAAAGTATACTTCAGCGTAAACAATGGCAATCCCGGCGGAGCTGGTTTTGCAACAGCAAATGACATTAATAAAGCATTTGCTTTTAAAGATAATAACGGAAATAATATCAATGCAGAATCGGTAAGCAGCGACCTTGCTTTATTTTATATCCCTGTAAATGCAGGAACTAATGGAGCTTTTTTTAAAGTGAGCAAGATGGAACAATACCGCCTTTGTTTTTCCAACATCAGTAATATTTTATGGTATGCCGAATCAGATTACTGCACGGGCACGGCCTTTACAGTAAGCCTGATCAACAGTAAAGGAGAATGTCATACCCGCTTAACCACAACGAATAATAAAGACGGATTACAATGGGAAGTTGTTGATGGCAGCCGGACCCTCAATTTTAATAATGTTTCAGTTGTTGATCTGCCAGCTTATATTTCGCCCAATGCCCTCATTACTTTAAAAGATGGAACAACCTGCTCTTCCTCACGCCGGCTGGCCGATGATCCAAAATATTTAAGCGAAAAAACCAGTTGTGCATCAGGTGCTGCAATAGCAACCAGTTCAGAACTGACAATGTCCCCAAACCCTTCTGCAGGAATTTTTTATTGCAGCAGCAACAGATCATTTGTTAAGGCAGACGAAATCATCGTCAGTTCTTCACAGGGAAGCCAGGTGTATTCAGTTAAAAACAGTAACCAGGTAAACATCAGTCAGCTTGCTCCCGGAATTTATTTTTATCGTTGCCTGGTAAATGGTAAAGAATTCAAAGGCAAACTGGTAAAATTATAAAGGTTCTATGGCCATGACTTTGGACGGAGTAAGAACTTAGAATTTTTTCATTTGTAAGTGGCTTAGACAGGTAGCAAGGCAAATCGTCGTCAATGCTATATCTTATAGGAGCTTTGTATTACATCTCCAAATTTCCAAATCACCAAATCACCAAATCGTTTTTGGCTTACAGGTTCATTCCATCGATTAGGGTATTGTGGGAAGGCTCATCAGGTGCAGTATTCAAATCAGGTAATTCAAATCTGGTAAGGCTGCGCCCAACAAATATTTGCCCGAATCAGATTTATCGGCTTGAAAATTATTGCTGCCCGCTGGCGGGTAAGACATTATCAATTATCAACTATCAATTTTGCCTCATGCAACGCCCATTGAAATCTAGATAAAAGGCTTACCTTCGCCCCCCAAAAAAGGCCCTCGCCCCTTATTGTTATTAGCTTTTATGAGCCTGAAACAAAATATCGACATACAAAAACTGCCACGGCATATCGCTATCATAATGGATGGCAATGGACGCTGGGCCAGGGAAAAAGGTGAAGACCGGCTCTTTGGTCATTTTCATGGGGTGGAAAGTGTACGGGACATTACTGAAGGTTGCGCTGAACTTGGGGTTGAATATCTTACCCTTTATGCATTCAGCACTGAAAACTGGGACAGGCCTGAATACGAAGTCACCGGACTGATGGAACTGTTGGTGGATACGATCCGTAAAGAAGTGCCCACACTCAATAAAAATAATATCAAAATGCATGTCATTGGTGATATGAATATGCTGCCGCAGTCTGCAAGGGACGAACTCAACGAAGCATTGGCTGAAACTGCGGTCAATACCGGCATGAACCTGATCATGGCACTCAGTTACAGCAGTCGCTGGGAACTGGTGAATGCTGTAAAGAATATTGCAACCGATGTAAAGGCAGGCAAGCTGCAACCAGAAGCGGTAAATCAGGATACGCTCCAGCAATATCTTGCCACCAGTAATTTTCCCGATCCGGAATTAATGATACGTACCAGTGGAGAATACCGCATCAGTAATTTTTTATTGTACCAGCTGGCTTATGCCGAATTATATTTTACCAATACACGTTGGCCGGATTTCAGAAAAGAAAATTTATATGAAGCTATCATTGATTTTCAAAACAGGGAAAGAAGGTTTGGTAAAACGGGCGAGCAGGTAAAAGCAGAACCCGGGGATCTCAAATAACAAATCAATAACCAGCTGCAATTTATTGCAGGCTAGTTTAACAAATAGTTTTAATTAATGGCGTTAATTTGCCGACTGTAAAAAAATAATTGATGCGAAGGATTTACCAAAGACTTTTAATTGCTTTAACGCTCTCTTTAAGCAGTGCTGCTGTATTTGCCCAGGTGGATAAATCCGTATCAGTTGATCCCAATCTTACAGAGATCTTTAATTCAAAATATCCCAAAGAATATATCATTGCAGGCATTAATGTAACCGGTACCAAAGCCTTTGATGCAAACCTCATTATTTCCATCACGGGTATGGCTGTTGGCGATAAGGTTCAGATTCCCGGAACGGATATTTTCAGTAAGGCCATTGCCAATCTCTGGAAACAGAATCTCATTTCCAATGTGGAGATATATATTACCAAAATAGAAGACAAGAATATTTATATAGAAATCGCCATCACCGAAAGGCCAAGACTGGCCGATTTTATTTTTAAAGGAATTAAGAAGGGCGAACGTGATGACCTGGAAGGTAAAGTGGCGCTGGCGAAGACGAGGGTTGTTACTGAAAATATGAAACTCAGTGCTGTAGAAGCTATCCGTAAATTTTATGTAGACAAGGGTTACAGAAATGTACAGATAAAAGTGGACGAACATTCCTCTGCCGCACTCGCTAATTCTGTAGAACTGATTTTTACTATTGATAAAGGAAGAAAAGTAAAAACGAATTCTATTAATATTACCGGTAACGAAAATATTTCTGATGCAGTATTGAAAAAGCAATTCAAAGGCACCAAGGAAATGACCAGGATGACCTTGTATCCTGAAAAAGTGGTGAGTCCTTATGGCGACAGCACAAAGAACCTTTCTTTCAAACAATATCTGAAAGATTTTGGTCCGTTATCCATTTCCAAAACAAAGGAAATACTCGATCCTTATTTCCGGTTTAAATTATTCAGCTCTTCAAAATTCAGCGATAAAAAATATGCTGAAGACAAAGAAAAATTACTCGACTATTATAATTCAAGGGGCTACCGCAATGCGCAGATCGTAGCCGACACATTATTTGCAAGCAAAAGCGGTAATATCAATATTGATGTAAAAGTGGATGAAGGTCCAAGGTTTTATTTTGGAAATATTACCTGGCGTGGTAATTCAAAATATTCAGATTCTATCCTGAATTATATACTCGATATCAAAAAAGGCGATCCTTATAATCTTGAACTCCTGGATAAAAGACTCGGCGAGCAACTTTCTGCCGAAGGCGGAGATATCAAAAGCCTTTACATGGATGACGGTTACCTGTTTTTCCGTTTAGATCCTGTTGAGACAAGGGTTTACAATGATACCATCGATTATGAGATCCGTATGAGTGAAGGTCCGCAGGCCAACTATGGTAATATCACCATCAGCGGGAATGACAAAACCAAAGACCATGTTATCCGCCGTGAACTAAGAACCGTGCCGGGTGAGCGTTTCAGCAGGGCAGACATAATCCGTACACAACGTGAACTGGGTCAGTTGAGTTTCTTCAATCCGGAAAAAATTGTTCCTAATGTTGTGCCCAATCAGGACAACGGAACAGTTGATATCAACTGGGCCGTAGAAGAAAAATCAGCGGATCAATTGGAACTTTCTGCCGGCTTTGGTGGTGGTATCGGATTAACCGGTACATTAGGTGTGACCTTTAATAATTTCTCTTTGTATAATATATTTAAGAAATCAACCTGGGATCCGCTGCCTTCCGGCGATGGACAGAAACTGAGTATAAGGGTGCAGAGTAACGGTAAAGCCTATCGTTCTTATAATCTTTCTTTCACAGAACCATGGCTTGGCGGTAAAAAAAGGAATTCATTTACGGTGAGTCTTTTCAATACTAAATATGCCAATGCCTATGATGCTTTCGGAAGTTATTGCCGGTCATGTGGTGATACTTCTTACATAAGAACAGTAGGTATCGGAGTATCACTTGGTAAACAGTTGAAATGGCCGGACGATTATTTCGCCCTGATCTATTCATTGAACTACCAGCAGTACAAATTAAAAAATTACGGCAACGTATTCCAGGGGTTGAGTAATGGTACATCAACCAATATCAGTTTGAAATTAACGCTTGCACGCAATGCTGCCCAGGGAAGTCCGATATTTCCAACAGGAGGTTCAAACTTTAGTCTCAGTGGACAGTTTACACTTCCGTATTCATTACTGGGAATTACAAGCGATGATGATAATCAGTATAAATTACCCGAGTTTCATAAATGGCGTTTCACAGGCGATTGGTTTATTCCGATCGGCAATGCACGTGGTCCGGAAAAAAACAAACAATTTATCCTGAAGGCGAGTGCCAAGTACGGTTTCATTGGGCGTTACAATAAAGACCGGCAGATATCTCCTTTCGAACGTTTCCAGGTGGGTGATGCAGGTTTGAGCAATAACTTTGCACTGCTTGGATATGATATCATTGCACATCGGGGTTATCCTGTTTATGAAAGCAGCGATCCTAAAGTAAACCCTGATAATGGCAACGCTACCCAGTTCTTTACAATTTTCAATAAATACACGCTGGAATTAAGATATCCTTTCAGTACCAATCCAAGCAGTACAATTTATGGTCTTGCGTTTTTTGAAGCAGCCAATGGCTGGTACGAATTCAAAGAATATAATCCATTCAAATTACGCCGTTCGGTGGGTGTAGGTATGCGCTTTTTCTTACCGATGTTTGGTTTGCTTGGATTTGATTATGGTATAGGTATCGACAGGCTGACACCCGGCGCTGCCTTGAAAAGTGCAGCTAAATTTACCTTTATGCTTGGCCAGGAACCTGATTAAGCCGATGATTGCTATCTTTCCAAAAATATTTTAATCAATGATCATGAAAAAAGTAACCTTCATTGTAATCTGCTTTTTAAGCATTGCATTTACAACCACTGCTCAGCGATATGCTATTGTTGATAGTAAATATATTCTGGATAAAATTCCCGATTATAAAGATGCCCAGAAAAAACTGGATCAGTTCAGTGAACAATGGCAGCAGGAAATTGACCGGAAGCAGAATGACCTGGATAAAATGTACAATAGCTTTGACGCAGAAAAAGTAATGCTGCCGGATGATCTCAAAAAAAAGCGTGAAGATGAATTGTACAATAAAGATCTGGAATTGAGAAAATTACAAAAGCAACGTTTTGGTTTTGAAGGCGACCTTTTTAAAAAAAGACAGGAATTGATCAAACCCATACAGGATAAGGTTTACAACGCCATTCAGCGCCTGGCCGTTGAAAAAAGTTATGACTTTATTTTAGATAAAAGTGAAGGAATTACCGTTATCTTTGCCGACCCAAAACTTGATCACAGCGATGATGTGCTTCGGTTCCTGGGTGTTAAATAAATGTCAAGGCGCTTTTTGAAAGCAGCCAATTGCCATAAATAATAAACTTATAAAAGAAAGTAAACATTAAAAGATGAAAAAATTAGTAGTACTTGGTATCATGGCCATGAGCGTATTGGGATTTAATACCGCTGCCAGTGCACAGGTTAAGATCGGTTACATCAATACTGAAGAACTGATCGGTTCAATGCCCGAAGCTCAGAAAGCCAATGCTGAACTGGAAGAACTCCAGAGCGCATTGAATGACCAGGGTGTTAAAATGGCGCAGGAATTACAGGAAAAAGACAGCATTTTCGTTATTGATTCTGTAAAACTTACAAAAGTGCAGAAAGACCTCCGCAAAAAAGATCTTTTTGAATTATATCAGAAAGTGCAGGGCTGGAGCCAGTACATACAGGATGAATTGAATAAAAGACAACAGACTCTTGTTGCACCAATCCGTACCAAAGCATTTAATACCATCAAAGAAGTTGCAAAAGAAAGCGGCTACAGTTATGTACTCGATGTTCAATCTGTGATTGTTGGCCCTCCGGGCGATGATATCATAGCATTGGTGAAAAAGAAAATGGGCATTAAAGATACACCGGCAACCACTCCCGGAACAGGAACCAAACCTCCTGTAAAAGGACAGTAATAAATATTTTATTTTATCCGCCATCTGCAATACTGCAGATGGTTTTTTATTTTATATACAGCAGCCTTTGTTATTTTTGATCAATGAAATCTCAGCCAATCGGAATATTCGACAGTGGTTATGGTGGTCTGACCGTCCTGAAGAAGATTATTGAACGCCTGCCTCAATACGATTACCTCTATCTTGGTGACAATGCCCGTGCCCCTTATGGCCCAAGAAGTTTTGACACTGTTTATCAGTATACGCTCCAATGCGTGGAATGGTTCTTTAAAAATGATTGCGATCTGCTGATCCTTGCCTGCAATACTGCCTCGGCAAAAGCATTGCGGACGATACAGCAGAATGATTTGTCCAGAATTGGAGCCGGTAAAAGAGTATTAGGCGTTATCAGGCCTACTACTGAAGTCATCGCAACGCTTACCAAAACCAGATCTGTCGGTATTATGGGAACTGCCGGAACAGTGGAATCAAAATCCTATCCGATTGAAATCAATAAGTTACATCCTCAATTGAGTGTGTACCAGGAAGCATGTCCCATGTGGGTGCCCCTGGTTGAAAATAATGAACAGCACTCTGCTGGTGCTGATTATTTCGTAAAAAGGCATATTGATAATTTACTTGATCAATCTCCTGATATCGATTGCCTGCTGCTCGCCTGTACACATTACCCATTGATGATAGACAAAATAATGGAATTTGTTCCTGCCGGTATCAATGTCATTTCACAGGGTGAAATTGTTGCAGAAAGCCTGTTGGATTATCTTTTCCGGCACCCTGAAATTGAAGAAAAATGCAGTAAAAATGGCGATCTCCGTTTTTTTACAACAGACGATCCGCATGATTTTGATGCCCATGCCGGCCTTTTTTTCGGAAACCCCGTCAAATCAAGCCATGTAAATCTGGCTTGACAATCAATTGTCTTTATTTATTCGCACAATTCATGTAATTAGTGTCATTTTCAGTTGCCAGTTAAAAAAAATCCCCCTACCTTTGCCGTCCTTTCACAAACGGTGGATTAATGGTACATCTGCCGGAACATGAACTACAGCCCGCTTCTCCGGGACGAAACAAATTTTGTAAAAGGAAAAAATAATAACAATGGCAAATAAAAAACGCACATATCAACCCCATAAACGCCGCAGGAAATCAGTGCATGGTTTCAGGGAACGCATGGCTACCGCCAACGGACGTAAAGTACTGGCAAGCCGCCGCAGAAAAGGCCGCAAGAAATTGACGGTTAGCAGCGAAAGGGTTGATAAGAAATAAATATCTTCCTACAGGAACAGATAAATCATTGAAGCCTTCAAAATCATTGAAGGCTTTTTTATTTTTGTATCATTGAGCAAACAACAGCCATACACACTCGGTAAAACAGAAAGGTTAAAGAGCCGTAAACTGATAGCTCAGCTTTTCAGCGAAGGGCAATCTTTCTCCTGCTTTCCTTTTCGTGTATTACTGAAACATACAGACGCTGCGAACGAAGTTTTAAAAACAGGCTTCAGTGTAAGCTCACGTTATTTTAAAAAAGCGGTAGACCGCAACCGTATCAAAAGACTGATGCGGGAAGCCTGGCGGTTGCAGAAGAATCTGCTGCAGGATGTACTGAAAAACAAACAGCAGCACATTATCGTATTTATCATTTATACTGGCCAGGAACTACCGCCTTATCAACTGGTATACGAAAAGACGCAAACTTTTATCAAAAGGATCATCAAACTTATCAATGAAACAGCTGTTGCTGATACTTAGTGCGCCATTTATCTTTCTGATAAAATTATATCAATGGATGATCTCTCCATGGCTGGGAAGCAAATGCCGGTATACGCCCACCTGCTCGCACTACGGAATTGAAGCATTGAAAAAATATGGTCCCATAAAAGGTTTATGGCTGACAGCCAAACGCATTGCCCGCTGCCATCCCTGGGGTGGTCACGGACATGATCCGGTTCCGTAAAAAAATAGAACGCAGATCTTTATGACCTGGATGATTTTCGCAGAATATTTTTACTAAACAAAGAAATCATAATTTAATTTCAAGACTATTTTAAGATTAATAGATAGATACGAGATGATATAAAAATTTGGCTGTTATTAAAATCAGCGCAAATCCCGTTATCATAAAAATCAGCGTTCTACCGTTACTGCAAACCAACGCGCCGGTTGTCCGGGTTCCGTTAACTGCAATTGATAAATGCCTGCGGGAATATTTTGTATGTTCAGCAATTGCTGTCCTGCGAAAATATTTTTGAATGTTCTTACTTTCATTCCCATACTGTTGATCAACTGCATTTCGGTTCCGGTTGCAATTGTACCAGATATACTTACATTGATTACTGCTCTTGCAGGATTGGGATAGATTATTATTCCATTTTTATCTGAAGTACTGATCATCCTTACAGGCGAATAAGTAAACCTGCCATCGTTATCAATTATTTTCAAACGGTAATAATTTTTACCTGCCATTACTGTTGTATGCTGTGCCTGGTAATTTTGATATCCCCCGTTTCCTTTTGCATTCACTTTTGCAATCATTGTAAATGGCTGGCCATTATTATTCCATTCTACTTCATAACGGTTTACATTAATTTCTTCTGCTGTTTGCCAATACAGGTCTGTTTTTTTATTCTCATACCTCGCAGTAAAATCAACGAGTTTTACCGGTAATGTTCCGATATAAGTATAACTGTAATTGAAACCAATCGCATTGGGTCCTACCATCGTACTATCCAGCGCACTGATAAAAATATTATTGTTCGCGTTATATTCATCGGCACCGATATCTTTTAACCCACCACGCGCTTGTTTTTCAAAATCATATAAAGCATACGGATATGTTCCGTTGGCTGCATCAATGGCAGGACTGTTTGCTGCCAGGCGATAAACCTTGTGCGCATAGGTTTGATCGCAGTTTACAACCGGCGTATCACAAACCGGTTGCATCAGCAATGGATCTGTTTGATTGATCTGTGCAGCAGTTGAAGTGATGCCGATCGAAGAAGTACCGGTAGGATACATGATATTGTTATTAAAAGACACGCCAGCCAGTGAAGCCGCGCTGTATGATTTAATGATCGGGTTGCTGTTATCAACAACAATATTATTATTGATCTGGCAATTGAGTGGTGGCTTTGGATAGTTGCCATTATTATCAAATCCAATCTCTATATCTGAATAATTATTTACGAGTGTATTGAAAGCCACTACAATATTTTCCGGTTGAAAATGAGCAGAGTAATCGGTGGATGAATTGTTGACATCACCATTGGTGATGGTGATCGCCGCATCCCACTTGTAACCTGTAAGTCCGCTGAAATAATTATTGATGATCTTATGATCCTTTCCATAAACGCGTATCCCGCCACAACCATCAGTACCAACTATTTTTCCTTCGCCAAAAAAATAATTTCCTTCTACAACACTTTCATTTCCCTGACGCAGCGATAATGTACCGAGGCTGCGGACAAAAGTATTATAGCGTACAGTATTATTCCACGACTTCACCGAAATGATCTCAGGATCACCATCACAATCAGTGAAAAGATTGTATTCGATCGTTGTATATCCCCTGCTCTGCGAAAGCGTGCTCACTCCAACACGGATGCATTCTTTTTCATTCACTGCTCTTGGTCCGTTGTTCTTAAACCAGTTGTGATCGATGGTATCGTATCTGGATTGCTGATCGATATTGCCATCCATCCTGATGTAATTTCCTGTTTGCGTTTTTCCATCGAAAATATTATGATCAACGCGGTTATAACCCGAGCGTAATGGTTCTGTGCTGCCGAAGGTATCGCCGATATATACCCAGGTGCAGGATGCATTTTCTATATAATTAAATGTATTGCCGGTGATGCGTATCTGGTTACAGTTTTCCATTTTTATTCCGGTACCGATATTGGCCGATTGAAAAACAAAACCGCTGACTGTAATATTTTTTACACTGCGGATAACAAATGCCGTAGCACCATTCAGTATCACCTGTCCCGGATTTTTTGCATAGATCAATATCGGCTTCAGGTCGCAACCCGAACGCGTAATAGTAAGGCTGCTTAAGTTATAAGTTCCGTTATTTACTTCAACCGTATCGCCGGGATTCATGGCTGCCAGTGCATTTTTAAATTCTGTAACAGTGGATACAATTCTTTTTATTGACGGCGTACTATTGATAATAATGTCAGCGCCGATGGTCATTGCATTCTGCACCGTAAAACTATTGCTTGTCTGTGTTCCGGATAAACTGCCCGTCCACCCATTGAAAAGATAACAGGCCTCATTGGTGACGGTTGCTGTTACCGGTGTTTCTTTATAATACATACTGTCTGCCGTCTGCGGCGAAAGCGTGATCGTTCCATTCGGCGGTGCGTTCACAGTTATTTTATATTTTGGTGGTGGATTGGCAGCATCAATACCCACATCGGCACCGAAAGCCATATTACCAGTTACAGTAAAATTTTGCACCAGTGATGTTCCGGAAAGATCGCCTGTCCACCCATTGTTTTTATAACCCTGCGGAATGGTAAGCGTTGCCGTTACTGATTGAGTTAATGTATACGGACCTGAAGCAGGGTTTAAAGCAATGGATCCAAAAGCAGGTTGTGTTACGGTGATGGTTCTTGTATTGGAAGAACCGCCGAACAACACATCGGCAATAGGCGTAGTGCCTACATAAACATCATCCACCGCAACATCAGTGGTAGAAAGATCGACATCAGTTACGTGATTAAATCGAAGCGAATGAAACTCTTTGATATTGGCCTGGCGTGTTCCGCTGGCAGTTGGCGTGTAGGTTTCCCTGAAATTAAGATCGGTTCCGTACACAATAGTATTAAGCGCCACTTTATATTTCTCTGCTGCAAAATCAACTTTTACAGAAATTCTCGACCACTGGTTGGCCGTCCAGGTACCGATGATCGTAGTGGAACTTGAAGAACCATTGAAAGCCCTGATCTTATTATCGATGGTAAATTCAATAACAAAAATGCGTTTGGCGCTGCCACCATACAGGTCATATCCGTTGACAGCAAAACTTTTGGTAACAACAGAACCGGGGTTCACCCAAAAATCTGCGTACACATCACCAGTAATGCCGGGCACTGAACCACTGTAACAAACTTTATTTACAAGCAGGGCTGTATTGGCAGCCGTAAAATTTATTGATTGCGTACCTGTGTGCGATTTGCTGCTGTATACAGTGGCAGCGCCGGTGCTGACAGACCATCCGTTCTGTGTATTTAAATTTCCTGCAGTATAACCGTCCGCTGTTTCAAAAGATGTTTGTATAGCGGTTTGGGCGTTTACAGCAGGCAGGTATAAAAATAAAAAGCAAAGGAATGACGCGATTGATCTTCTCATAAAACAATTTTTTATCAGTAATAAGCACGGCTTGCAGAAAGAAGATGGGTGGATCAGGATGGATATTGTAAAAAGCAGCAACAGAACAAAATGCTTTCAGCAACCGTTCAATAAAAATAAACCCTTCGGGCAGAATAGGGGGCAATAATGTTTTAGAAGAATACGAATATTTTGCCAGAATGTGATCCGTTTTTAAAATTATGTCTTCTGATTGTGGTGTTTTTTGAATGGCATCAAAAAAATCCGATGCCGGTAACGCTGCCGGGAATTTGTGTTGCAGAGGAAATATATGAACCTGCATCAGGTTTAATGAACTGGTTGAAACTGTGCAGCAGTTCCACTTCTTTCAAGTATCATTACAGCTAAGGCTTTTGATTTTCAATTTCTATTATAAAAACCTGTCTGCTGTTACCGGAATTTTTATGATAGTACAGTGCGATCTTGGCTTCTTTATATTGCCACCATAGCTGGTACTTTTCGCCATTATCGGTTAGCACAAATTTTTGTTTGGTTGCTTTCAGGCAGGCCTGGATTTTTTTGCGCCATTCTTCACGCATTTTTTTCGCTGCGGTAACATCATCTACTTCCACCTGTGTACTGAAAGCATCATTTCCATTGTTGGAAATATCGTATATCTCGGTTTGTGTAAACCCTGGAAGTGTAATTGTGCTTTCATAATACTTCACATTAAACAGGCTCGTCTTTGTTTTTTCTTCCATTAAAGCACCATGGAGATTTTTGAGCATATTTTTATCAGCAGCATCCAGTAATTTAATAAGCGCTGTGCAGATTGAATCTGCCACCTGTGCATTGGCTTTAGTAAATCCAGCGAACAGCAGCAATAGCACGACTATCTTTCTCATGAGTTTTTATTTTCTCAAACCTATACAATAATGCAACAATAAAATTAAGTGCCGGCGGGTATTTAACTTATACGTCGTAGTTTATACGTAATACATTATACTTCATTCTTCGGGCTCCTTCTCCTTTAGGAGAAGGGTTGGGATGAGGTCGTTAAGTAAGGGTCGAGGATGAGTTTTTTACAGCTTGATTTCCTCATCACTGTCATCATAAAAATGAAACTCCGTCAGGTGATAGTTGCTGTTTGATTTGATCTTGATGCGTTGTTTGTATTTTCTACGCCATTTGGAAAGTTTGGAAAAGAATATGCCTTTGGTAAGATATGCGTACACAATAGGATGCACTTCAATAGATAATCCTTTATGCTTCTGCATAATCAGGTAACTGAGGTTCTTTTCAATTTCATCTTCCAGGACCAGGGTACTGCTGATTTTTCCGGTACCATTGCAACTCGGGCAAACTTCTGATGTATTGATATTCATCTCCGGCTTCATGCGCTGACGTGTCAGCTGCATCAAACCAAATTTGCTTATTTGTAATACCGCATGACGGGCGCGATCCATCTTCATGAAACCTTCCATTGCATCTGCCAGTTTGCGCTTGTTCTCCGGCAGTTTCATATCGATAAAATCCACCACGATAATACCGCCAAGATCCCGCAGGCGTAATTGTCTTGCTATTTCTTCAGCAGCTTCCAGATTTGTTTCCAGCGCATTTTGTTCCTGGTTATTGCTTACACTTTTATAACCGCTGTTCACGTCAATGACATGCAGAGCTTCAGTATGTTCTATGATAAGATATGCGCCACTGGGCATGTTCACAGTTTTGCCAAAGCTCCCCTTTACCTGTTTGGTAATGCCGAAGTTGTCGAAAATAGGAGAGCCGTTATTATAATAAGTAACGATCTCTGCTTTATCGGGAGCAATACGTTGAATGTATTGTTTGGCGTCGTTGTAAATATTTTTATCGTTTACAACAATGCGGTTAAAGTCTTCACTCAGCAGGTCGCGTAAAATGCTGGTGGTCTTGCCTGCTTCACTTAATATTTTAGTGGGAGGGACAGCATTCTTCAGATTATTCTGCATTGTCTTCCAGGTTTCAACAAGACTTAAAAGATCTTCGTGAAGTTCTGCAGTATGTTTGCCTTCTGCAGCCGTACGCACAATTACACCAAAATTTTTTGGTTTGATGGCTTCTATGATCTTATGAAGGCGCTTACGTTCTTCGCCGCTGTGGATCTTGCGGCTTACAGCGATGATATCATTAAAGGGAGTAACAACAACAAATCGTCCTGGAAGACTCAGTTCACAACTCAGACGCGGTCCTTTTGCAGCAATAGGTTCCTTTAATATCTGTACTAAAATATTGGGACGGCCATTCAGTACTTCTGTGATCTTGCCTGTTTTGATGATCTCTGGTTCAACTTCAAACTTACCAAAATCAAATCCGTTTTCAGATTTATCGGCAATCGCCTGGTTGGTAAATTTAAGAATGGAACGGATATAAGGGCTGAGGTCAGTATAGTGAAGAAAGGCATCTTTTTCAAATCCTACTTCAATAAAGGCAGCGTTGAGGCCGGGTATCAATTTCTTTACTCTTCCGAGATAAAGATCCCCGACAGCAAAATTCGCATCAGCTTTCTCGCTATGCAGCTCTACCAGTTTTTTATCTTCCAGCAAAGCAATTTCCACTCCCTGGGGAGCGGCGTTAATAATCAGTTCTTTTGTCAAGCCTAATGTCGTTGATCAAACTATACGTACGCGAAAGGAAAACATACCCGCATACAAATAATCACACTCATACTGGTGTAATAATGAAGTATACAGTTAAAAGGGGTGCCGGTTGAAGTAACCGGCACCATCAGGAAAAATAAAATTATTTATTTTTCTTATGACGGTTCTTTCTTAAACGCTTCTTACGTTTGTGAGTAGCAATTTTATGACGTTTTCTCTTTTTACCGCAAGGCATACTCTAATCTTTTTAAAGTTTGTAAATTAATTTCTTAATATTTTGTTTTCAGGCTATTTGTTTATTTCATTGATCCTTTCATCCACCGCTTTGGTAAACCCGGGATCTTTTAAAATCTTTTTACTTCTTTCAAGCCAGCTGACCGCAGCTGTTTTATCTCCTTTTCCTGCGTAAGCATCAGCCAGGTATGAAATGGCTTCTACATTATCAGGCTGTTGATTCACTACGTTTGTTAAACGGGCAATCGCTTTATCATATTGCCCTGAAATTACACCGCCGATTCCTACCAGCATGTTCGCTTTAAGATTCGTACTGTCTTTATCAGCAAGATCTTTCAGCATTAAAATGCCTTTCATTGCTTTATCCGCCCTACCTGTGGCTGCATATCCGTATACATAGCAGGCCCCCATTTCTACCAGTAAGCTTTTATCAGAAGGATTTAAGAGAATCGCTTTTTCAAAAAGATCAATAGCTTCATCTGCCATCCATATCCTTTTAGCTGCATCCTGCTCATTTCTAAGGTACTCTTCTAAATTGCGGGCTGCAAAAGTGAGGGTTTTTTCCGAATTTTCCAACTTTGAAGCCTTAGAAAGATAATATATATAAGGTTCGAACTGATTGGCACTGTCTTTCCAGAAAGCTGCCAGCTGATTATCTGCATTGATCTGCTGATTGGCAACGTCTCCACGACCTATTCCATTTTCAATTGCCGTGACATAATTAACCTGGTTGGAATTAAGTTTTTTCTTTTGTTGCCGGATGTATTGGCTGATATCAAAAGCAGGTGCCTGCTGAGCTACAGTATCGGGAGAGTTTGTTTTTTTAACAGGACCTGTCCGGCTGAAAACCAGCAAACCTGCCAATAGGAGGACACCTGCACCAGTAAGAATCAATTGCTGCTTCACAAATTAAAATTGAGCGGCAAAGATACGTTAGTCTTCGGTCTCAGGCTTTATCTGATCCTCAGAAGTTATTTTACTTTTTACGTCTTTTACAAATTCTTTGGCTGGCTTAAATGCCGGTATAAAATGTTCAGGTATCTCTACCGCTATATTTTTCTTTATATTTCTACCGATCTTGGCTGCTCTCTTCTTAGTAATAAAACTGCCAAAACCACGTATATAAATATTCTCGCCTTTTGCCAGTGAATCTTTTACTTCTTTAAACATGGTCTCCAACGTAACCAATACATCTACTTTGGGAATACCCGTTTTATCTGAGATTTGATTTATAAGATCTGCTTTTCTCATACTTTATATTTTACTTGGATTAACAATAATACAAAAAAAAATTAAATTATGCAATAACTGTTTGATAATCAGTCGTATTTATTTTTAAAACGATTATCCTTTAACAGATTTGTTTTTTTGTAATAGCTTGATTTATAATTGCGTATAGAAACAGCAACAAAAGCTGATATTTGCAAAACATGAGTAAAAAACTTAAAAATAAATTCTTTACCTCATCATTATTGGAGTGGAACAACAGCCTTAATCACCGGCCAATGCCCTGGAAAGGTGAAAAAGACCCTTACAGGATCTGGCTCAGTGAAATAATCCTGCAACAAACCAGGGTAGAACAGGGATGGCAATACTATAATAAATTCATTGGCACTTTCCCTTCAATAAACGACCTGGCCAAAGCACCTGAAGAAAAAGTATTTAAATTATGGGAAGGCCTTGGTTATTATACGCGTTGTAAAAATTTAATCGCGACAGCGAAATTAATTGCTAAGGAAAGAAAGGGTAATTTTCCTGATACTTATGAAGAGATCATTGCACTGAAAGGTGTTGGTCCGTATACTGCTGCCGCCATCGCTTCTTTCGCATATCAATTGCCCCATGCTGTAGTTGACGGAAATGTATTCAGGGTATTGAGCCGCTATTTTGGAATTGTCACTCCCGTTGATAGTTCAGAAGGCAAAAAATTATTTATTGCGCTTGCTGATGAGTTGCTGGATAAGAACGCTCCCGGCATTTATAACCAGGCCTTGATGGACTTTGGCGCTACCATATGCAAACCATCCTTACCACTTTGCAACGCCTGTATTCTTAAAAAGATGTGTACTGCATACCGTGATGGAACGGTTAATAAATTGCCGGTGAAAGAAAAATCCATTGCGAAGAAGCTAAGGTATTTTTATTATATAAAGGCCCTTTATAATGACACTGCATATGTGCGTAAACGACCTGCAAAAGATATCTGGGAAAACCTGTACGAATTTATTTTGATGGAATCTGATCAGCCCATTGAACCCGATAGTGATACAGTAAAAAAAATCATTGGTAAACAAAAATTTGACGTATTGCAGGTATCTGTTCCATATAAACAGCAGCTTACACATCAAACCATTCAGGGACAATTTATAAGTATCCGGCTGCAAAGGCCTTTAGCACTCGCTGATTTTGAAGCCGTGCCTATAAAAAAACTGCGGGAGTTACCATTTCCTAAATTTATCCTGAACTATTTGACAGATAAAAAACTAACTTTAAATTTGTAGACATGGGCCTGAACAGGCTGTTATATAAAAAATAAAGAAATGAGAGGCGTAAACCGTGTAATGCTGATCGGTAACCTGGGTAAGGATCCCGATATGCAGTTCCTGGAAGGAAATATCGGTGTTGCTAAATTTTCATTAGCCACCACAGAAACTTATAAAGACAGAAGCGGTAAGCTGATCTCACAAACAGAATGGCATACAGTGGTTTTATGGCGCGGACTCGCAGAACTTGCACAAAAATATTTACACAAAGGCAGCCTGGTATATATAGAAGGAAGGCTTAAAACCCGCAGCTGGGAAGATAAAGAAGGGAATAAAAAATTTGCTACAGAGATCGTTGGCGATAACCTGATTATGCTGGATAAAAGAGGAGAAGGTCATGCAGCCAATGTTTCGGAACATATTGAAAACATAAGTGGCGAAGATATGCCACCGCCGGTTGATGAAAACGGCGCAGAACGGCTGCCATTCTGATCTGCAGGCCGCATTCATCTATTCTTCATTAAAAATTTTTGTTTTGGATTATCATTCGGTTACTGAATTCTCCTGCTTTTTTAATTTTAATTTACTGGCGGTTCTCACGCCTGCAGCTAATATTGTTTTACTTTTTCTTGTGGCCATTCTTTTTGTTATTTCATTTCTCGTATCCGGATCTGAAGTTGCTTTTTTTTCGCTGAACAATAAAGACATTAACAGGCTGAAGACAAGAAAAAATCCTTCCTATCGCCGCATTGTAAATCTACTGGAGCAGCCCAAAACATTACTGGGCAGCATGCTCATCACCAACAGCGTGGTAAACATCGGTATCATTCTCGTCCTCAATATTCTTATCAACGATTGGGTAGGCAGCCTTAATTTTAATCCATGGGTAAGCTTCCTGATAAAAGTTGTAGCTGTTACTTTTCTCATCGTATTGTTCTGTGAAGTTTTGCCAAAAGTATGGGCCACGTACGACCGCATCCGGTTTGCTGCCACTTCATCTCTGATCATAGAAATATTCAACAGTATTTTTTTCCGCCTGAGCAAACGCCTGGTAAGATTCAGCGACCGTGTAGAAAGAAAATTTTCTGCTGAAAGTAATTCTGCAATGGACAGCAGCCACCTCGATTATGCGATCGATCTTCTTCCGGAAAATGAAGCTACTGTTGAAGAGAAACAGATACTAAAAGGCATCCGCAAATTTGGTGATACAACTGTCAAACAGGTCATGCGCACCAGGCTCGATGTAAGCGGGATCGATCATGTAAGTAATTTCGCCACGGTCATCCGCAAAGTTGAAGAACTGCACTATAGCCGACTTCCGGTTTATAAAAATAACCTCGATGAAATAGCCGGCATGCTTCATACAAAAGACTTATTACCATTGCTGAATGAACCCGCAGAGTTCGACTGGCACAGTCTTATGCGCCAGCCTTATTTTGTACACGAACAAAAGCTGGTGGAAGACCTGTTGCAGGAATTCCGTAACCGGCGCATGCATTTTGCAGTAGTAGTGGATGAATTTGGTGGAACCAGCGGCATTATCACCCTGGAAGATATTATGGAAGAGATCATTGGTGATATCAAAGATGAATTTGATGATGAAGAAAGCGCCAATAAAAAAATAGATGATCACACATATATCTTTGAAGGCAAGACAATGATCAATGATCTTTGCAAGGCCATGAATCTTCCCGCAGATGCATTTGAAAATATCCGTGGCGATAGTGATTCACTCGCAGGACTGGTGCTGGAAATTGCCGGCGAGTTTCCACAGGTGAATGAAGAAGTACCGAGTGGTAATTATACTTTCATTCCGCTCGAAATAAATAAGAACAGAATTGATAAAGTAAAAGTGATGATCAAAGATGAGAAAGTAACGGGGGAGAAATCTTAATTTTATTACACGCCTGCCTGCCGGCAAGGCAGGGATTTCAGAAAACAAATTGCACGGATTTCAAAAAAGTATATTTTTAAAATTCAGGTAATTCGTAGCCGTCAGCTTTATAAAACATTGCTTACAATCCGTGTAATCTGTAAAAACCCGTGTAATAAAAATGAAAAAAACATATCTCTTTGTTGGCTTTGCCTTTTGTATGATTCACTTCATCATGTCTTCATGCAATTCTCCTTACACTTCTAAAAAAACAGCTTATTTTAAAATTGATTTCCCTAAAAG
This sequence comes from Ferruginibacter sp., assembly GCA_040003235.1. Classification (GTDB taxonomy): domain Bacteria; phylum Bacteroidota; class Bacteroidia; order Chitinophagales; family Chitinophagaceae; genus Ferruginibacter. The sequence goes on from JBDUCW010000059.1 coordinate 22,231, forward strand.
AGAGTACCGCAAATTTGATAAAGACGGCGTGCCTTATTCTTTTGAATATCCCGCTTATGCAAACATTGTAAAAGATACTACTTACTTCGATCCAAGCCCTGAGAACGATTTCTGGTACAATGTTGATTTTCCCCAATTCGGTGGAAGAATATTTTTAAGTTATAAAGAAATCGGCGGCCATTCCGTTTATAAGATCAAACAATCCAACGGAACTTATAAAGATTCATCCGGCATTAATTCGTTTGATAAAATGGTAAATGACGCATTCAAACTGACCTATAAAAATGATTTCGTTGCTGCGGACATTGCAGAAAAAAAGATCGCAACTCCTAACGGAGTGCATGGTATTTTCTTCAGCCTAAAAGGCAATGTTGCAACTGCCAAACAGTTTTTTCTCAGTGATACGGTACATAATTTTCTTCGCGGTGCACTCTATTTCGATGTTACGCCCAACGCTGATTCCCTCCGGCCCGTACAGGATTTTATACAGGCCGACATGGATCACCTCATCAACAGTTTTAAATGGAAAACAAAGTAATTGTACTAACTACTAACTACTCGCTACTTACTATTTTTCCGGCTTAATAGTTTTTCATCCCTTCATGTTCTGTGGGAAGGCTCATCCAGTCCGGACTTCACATCATGTAACTGACCCCTTTACTTACAACTTATTACTTACAACTTACAACTTATAACTTATTTTTGCAGCAATTATGATTGCCATCGATAATATACTCTTAAGTGATGAAATTGTTCAGGAGCAATTTGTGTGCGACCTTAATAAATGCAAGGGTGGTTGCTGTGTTGATGGAGATGCCGGCGCCCCGTTAGCAAATGACGAACTGGATAAATTAAATGAAGTTTACGATCATGTTATTCCTTATTTAAATGAAGAGCATCGCCGCGAACTGCAAAAGCAGGGACGTTATGTATATGATAGAGAATTCGGTTGGGTTACGCCCACCATCGAAAGCAAAGTTTGTGTGTATGGAATTACGGATAAAAACGGAATCGTAAAATGTGGTATTGAACAGGCTTATCTTGATGGAAAAATAACCTGGAAAAAACCCATCAGTTGCCATCTCTTTCCCATCATCATTAAAAAAAGTAAAGATGGCAAAACCGATTACGTAAATTATGAACCGCGTGAAGATCTTTGCAAAGCAGGCTGCAGTCTCGGTAAAAAATTAAAAGTTCCGGTTTATGTTTTTTTGAAAGATGCATTGCTGCGTAAATACGGACCGGATTTTTATGAAGCGCTCGAAGCTACTGCAAAGCGTTTTGCCGCACAATCTCAAAAATGATCAGACCCAAAACAGAGATTCAATTAAAATGAAAAAAATAAATTACTGCCTGCTGCCTGTTTCAATTATGTTGATATTGCTTTCCTGCAGCACCCACAGAGCATCTATTGATAACAGTCTTAAAAAATATTTCGACGATAATAAAGTAGATGGTTGTTTTACCATGTTCAACAATGCCAACGGCGAGGTAACAGTGTATAACATGGCATTGGATACCACCCGTTTTTCTCCTGCTTCCACTTTCAAGATCGTGAATTCATTAATAGGTTTGCAGACCGGCCGCATCGTGGATGACAGCATGGTCATAAAATGGGATGGTATTAAAAGACCGATCGATGCCTGGAACAAAGACATGAATATGATAGAAGCTTTTAAAGTAAGTTGTGTGCCTTACTATCAGGAAGTGGCGCGGCGGATCGGCAAAGACACGATGAAAATGTGGGTAGACAGTTTAAAATATGGCAACCGTGAGATCAGCGGTCCCATTGATTCATTCTGGTTGAACAATCACCTCAAAATTTCTCCTGATGAACAACTGGGTCTTCTTAAAAGATTATATTTTGATCAATTGCCTTTCAGAAAATCAGTACAACAAAATGTAAGAGAGGTAATGCTTCGCGAAGACAGTACTAATTATAAACTAAGTTATAAAACAGGTTGGGGAAATGATGAAAAAGGTAACGGGCTCGGCTGGATAGTTGGATGGATACAGGAAAACATGCACGTTTATTTTTTTGTAACATTCGTCAAAGCACCGGATGCCACAACTGATATCAGTGCTGTAAGAATGAATATCACAAAAGCTATTTTAAAACAGTATGGTTTTTTTGAAGGAAAGAAATAATGTTTCACTGCAAGGACGGGAAGACACAAAAGTTTCCAAGTAAAAATTAAAAATTAAAAAAGCGGAATAGAGACCATCTAAATTCTTTTTTAATTTTCACTTTTTACTTTTGACTTAGCCTGGTTTCGACACCGTTTAATTTAACAAGTTTCCTATTGGCATCCCGTTTGCCCGGCCTAATTTGCATTTTATAAAATGTTAGGTTTTCAACACATAGAATATTTGCTGGCATTGGCAGCCGTACCGTTAATGATACTGCTTTATTTTGTTGTGGTAAACTGGAAAAAAAGAACCATCAAAAAGATCGGTGATCCTGTACTCGTCAATGAGCTCATTAAAAATTACAGTCCGCAAAAATTTGCCATCAAATTTATTTTGATAACAGTCGCTTTTACCTGTTGTGGTTTTGCACTGGCAAACCTGCGGCAACCGAGCGGCAGTGAAAAAATTACCCGTAATGGCATTGATGTAATGATCGCACTCGATGTGAGCAAAAGCATGCTGGCGCAGGATGTCAAGCCCAGCCGGCTCGACAGGGCTAAGCAACTGCTGAGTAAACTCGTTGATAAATTAACCAATGACCGTATCGGTATTGTTGTTTTTGCAGGAAGGGCCTATATGCAGATGCCGCTTACTGCAGATCACAGTGCAGCTAAAATGTATATCGGCAGTTGCAGCCCAGACATGGTACAAACCCAGGGAACGGTGATCGGGGATGCTTTAAAAAGCTGTTACACTTCTTTTTCTTCCCGCGAAAAAAAATATAAATCAGTTGTTCTCATCAGTGATGGTGAAGATCATGATGAAGAGGCAGGAAAGATTGCAGCACAAATGGCAGATGAAGGTGTTACCATCAATACCGTAGGCGTTGGTTCACCTGAAGGATCTGTTATCATGGACCCGCTTACCAATGAATTAAAAAAAGATAAAGATGGCAATACCGTTATTTCCAAATTAAATGAAAATGAATTAAAAAAGATCGCGGAAAACGGGAATGGTATTTACCAGTTGCTCAGCAATACAGACAATGTGGTGGCAAAGCTTGACGAACAGTTCAATACCATGGACCAGCGTACAGTAACTGAAGATTCACTGGTAAGTTATCAGAGTTTTTTTGAATGGTTCCTTGCCGCTGCACTGGCATTATTGGTTGCCGATATGTTTTTTTCTGAAAAGAAAAAAGAAGAACAGTTTAAAACTTCAATGGCAATTAATAAGCCATTCGCTTTGGTAATATTTTTTATCTGTTGCAGTGCCTGTTCTTTTGCGCAACAGGAAAATAAACTTATTAAAAAAGGAAATGATGCCTACGACAAAAGCGATTATGTGACTGCGACTGATGCATATAAAAAGGTAACGGATAAAAACGCCACGAATGCAACAGCGCAATATAATCTTGGTAATGCATTATACAAAAGCAGTAAATCCGATGATGCGATACAGGCTTATGATAATGCAATTGAATCTGCTGCAACCCAGGCGGATAAGGCCCAGGCTTATTATAACAAAGGCGTGGTACTTCAAAATAATAAAAAAATTCCTGAATGTATCGGGGCGTATAAAAACGCGCTGAAACTGAATCCATCAGATCAGGACGCCAGATTAAACCTGCAGAAAGCACTGTTCCAGCAAAAGCAACAACAAAAGCAACAACAACAGCAACAAAAAGACAAGCA
>JBDUCW010000179.1:0-7937 GCA_040003235.1 Ferruginibacter sp.
ACTTTTATTTTCCAGTTGGCTGTGGTTGAATGAAGATGTACGCCGATTTCTGCCGAAGGATATTTTGGTATCAATGCTTTCAATGCAGATGATACCTGTTCAGCATCTGCAAGTCCAACTGTGTCAGCCAGTGAAATTATTTTTACATCCATACTTACCATTTTTTCCACCCATTGCAATACGATCGATTCATTGTATGGATCTCCGTAAGGATTGCCAAATCCCATGGAAATATAAATAACGAGTTCTTTTTTATTTTTGATGCAAAGGTTCTGGATCTCTTCCACCCTTTCCAAAGATTGCGCAATGGAAGAATTGGTATTGCGCTGCTGAAATGTCTCTGAAATAGAAAATGGAAATCCCAGGTAATTTATCTCATCATATACAACGGCTTCTTCAGCACCTCTTTCGTTTGCGATGATCGCCAGCAATTTTGATTTAGTATTTCTTAATTCCAAATTCCTGACTACCTCAGCCGTATCTGCCATTTGCGGTATTGCTTTCGGCGAAACAAAGCTTCCGAAATCAATGGTATCAAATCCAACTTTCAGTAGAGCATTGATGTAAGCGATTTTTTTTTCTGTAGGAATAAAATGTTTCCAACCCTGCATGGCATCGCGTGGGCATTCAATCAGCTTTATATGATTTGCTTCCTTCATGCGGCAAAGTTAGGCAATGCTATTTAAGGGAAGACCGCATATGATGGATCTTATCGCGGAGACGGTTAAAAAAACGGACCCGTTCTTTTTCTCCGACAGTACTGATCAGCGTTGATTTTTTCATGAGTATTTCCATGTTACCGAACATATCATTGTTGAACTGTTCATCTTTGGTGCCCACGAAATAAAGAACGCTGTGGTTAAGAAATGTTGTGCGGATGCCATCCATTTCTGTAACAAATGTATTATCACCCAGAATCAGTTCATTTACAAAAAGCCGATACGATGCAGCGTTGGCAGAAGGGGTTTCACCAAGATTGAATTTTACACCCAATTCGGCCTGCCTTTCTATATGATTCACCAACTCTTCAACTTTATCATAAAGCAATCTGATATCACTTGTTTTCGTATAAGAACCTGACTGCCGGTAAAAATCAATCTGCCGCAGCGTGCTGTTGATACTTTCTATATTCCATATTTCAGTAACAGGAATTTTATTGTACTCTTCAATAACTTTTCTGCTGACAAAATGAAATTGCTGGTACAACGGTTCGTCAAAAGAAAATTTTAAATGTTTCAGCCGTTGATCATCCAGTATCGATTTCATCCAGAAATAAAATTTAAAACTCGCCAGTTCCGGAATCTGGAAATGAACGATCGGCGGAATATCCTTCATCAGAAAATACAGGTGTTTACTTTTAAAGCTGTTTACACTTTGCAGCAATTTTAATAAACTCCCCAGGTAATCTTCAAATCTTGTCGGCGAAGCTGAATTGATTCTTCCTGAAAACATAATGGCATCGCTCTGCAGGTGCAGGAACTGATCGAGTGAAACTTTATAATGCGTACAAAGCTTTTGCAGCTCTTCAAAAATAATGGGCTTTTCTCCGCGGATACGCCTGTAAGCACTGTCGTTGCTGATGTTCAGCAGATCTGCTATGTCATCCACCAGCGAAACATGCGAGGGTAATCTTTCTTTAAGGTGCTGAAAAAAAAATTGCTGTACGGTTGCTGATTCCATATCGGGTTTTGTTTGGTAAAAATCGCGGTTGATGGAAGGATACTTTAGTAAGATCCGCAAAGTAAGATAAGCATATTGGTTTTTATTGCAAAAATATTATGACGCACTTATACATGCGCTATGAATCAGCAGTTTTAACTACACATGCAAATGAAGCGAGATTCGGTAATTAGGAACATACTTTAGTGCACAATAGTTTTGATCATTCTTCTAACAATTCTAAAAAATCAGATTATGAGAAAAATTGTTTTACTGTTGTTCTGTGCAACAGTTGTTACTGTAAATGCCCAGACAAAAAATTACATCAGCATTGAGAAAGGAATAACAATATGCTCTCAAAGCAGAAGCATCAGTAATGCCATGGATAAAAATGGTTTTAAGGATCACTATCATAATGATTTATCCCTTATTATTATCACGCTTACAGGAGATGACGCAGATAACTCTCAAACCCTCGAGGAGCAAGGCAATTACCGGATACGTTACGGTTATCACTTAAGAGCAAAAAGTGCTGTTGAAATTGGCTTTGGCCATAGTTATAATTGTACCGTTTGGGGTAGTACTGTAGCGGGAAATGATTTAAACACCATTACCGTTGAAGATAAATCGGATCTTGCTTATGCAGCTTATATGTGTAACACAGCAAGTGGTAACAAAGGCATTGGCATCGGTCCTGCTTTATCATTCTGTAAAATGCAACAGTATAGTCACAGTGGTCAGAACACTCAGCTTATCGAAAAGAAGTATGTATTACCTGGTGCTATACTTACCTCCTACTGGAATTTTGTGAATCGCAAAAACTGGTTTTTAGGTCTTCGTACTGATGTAATGCTGACAGCTCCGTTAAAAATTGATGAAATGAAAATAACCAACAAAAATGATCCGAATTTTACTTCCGTCTTTAAACAAAGCACTGCCGGTAATTCCATGTTTGCTTTGACACTTACCGGAGCTGTAAAGTTCTGACGGATTTGATTCACTCCGGGGAAAATGAATTTCTTTTCTATCGCCTGCAGGCCTGCAATCTTTCCCGCATGGCCTTAAAAAACCTGTTCCGTTCTTTTTCACCCGTTTCGCTGATCATTACCGAACGGCTTACAAGGTTTTGAAAATTACTGAATGCCTTTTCGGTAAATCTTTTATCGTTTGTACTGATATATTTGAGCACGATATGATTGATGAAAACGCTTCGCTGTTCATCCATCTGCACCAAAATACTATTGTTCCCCAATATGATTTCATTAATATAAAATTTCAACACAGCGCGGTAACCAGTTTCGCCAATACCAGGCATAAACTTGCGGCCTTTTTCCAACTGATGCTGTATATGCAGCAACATGGCATCACAACTATCCACTACTTTGTTCAGATCGGCTATTGTTTCAAAAATACCGGCGTCGCGGTAATATTCAATCTGCAGTATGGTGCTATTGATACTTTCATAATTCCATAGTTCCACCGAAGGAATGGAATTGTATTCGTTCAATACCTGTTGACCCAATTCGAAATATTCAGTAACGTCATAGTCAGCAAGACTAAAATTCTTTCTTTCCAAAGAAGAATCATTCAAAATGCTTTTACTCCAGAAAAAAGATTTAAATGCTGCCAGTTCTTTAAAATAAAAAAAATAAAATACCGGAACATCTTTGGATAGATACCACATTTCCTTTTTCTCAAAACTGTTGAAGTGTTTCAACTGTTTGTAAAGGCCCTGTAGATATTCTTTGAAATTACTGATTGGCGCATTTGCTTCAATATCCGTAAAAAGCACTTTATCACTTTCCAATTGCAACACCTGGTCTAGGGAAAGATTAAAATGTCCGCACAATGTTTTCAATTCATCCAGAGGCAAAGGTTTTTCACCCCTGATGCGGCGATACACACTGTCATAGCTCAGATTAAGCAGGGTCGCTAATTCAGATACCATTGAAACATGCGGTGGCAGGGATTCTTTGATGTAATTGAACAGTTCCTTTTGCAGGTTGTTTTCAGTCATAAGGAATAAATTTACGGATTTTCCGTAATGATGATATTTTCTTTAAGGAAACCAGGTATTTCTTCAGGCGATCCAATTTATTTCAGTGCATAGTAATAATTATAGATCGTTAAAATATTTTTTGTAAGGATTGTCACAAGTATTCTCCACCGTGTAACAGGTTTCGATTTTTAACCGGCTGCAAGTACTGATAATTTCGTCTTATGAAACTAAGATATCAGCAAAACATGAAACAGGTAATTTTTTTTATTGGCTTGCTTTCTATCAGCCTTTGTTCAGACGCACAGGTTGATCAGGTTAATGAACCTGCAATTATAAGCCCTCATCTGCAGACAAGACTAAATGTGTACGTCATCTCAAAAGATAAAAAATTTGAGTTTCTTCCATTTACTGTAAAAGTCCGGGCCTTTATGAAAAGCATTTTTCACAGAAAAAAAATGCGGGTGATCGTTGCAGATAAAGCGGAGATCGCTGCTGCAAAAATTGAACAATTGATGTCAAAGCATCAAGCGATGATCGGCAATTTATGGTTTGATTCGCATGGACTTTATAAAAATGGTTTCTCCTCTTTCAGTATTGGTGAAGACAATTTTAATTATAAGAATATCAATGATACAGCGCACAATATTTCATTAAGAAAGATCGCTTCATTCACTGATGCAAATACAAAAGTAGGACTTGGTTCCTGCTATGGCGGTGCCTCTTTTACACATCCAGGGTCAGCTACCGTAGAGAGCAAACCCATGCGTGGCGATAGTTTGATGATGGGCATGGGAAAAATATTTAACCGTTCTACCATTTACGGGAGTGAAAGCTGGGTGATGATGAAGCCCGGCATTTTTGCAGATAAGTTTGGCTTTGCCGGGTATCCGTTAGGAAAAAGATATCGTACGCTTTATTGGAAACCGGTTTGGGATCATTTGGGTGAATGGCATTCTTACACATCAACTGATGGATATATTAAAGATGTAAATACTGTAGCGCTTAGTAGTCGTGGCGAAATTAAAATAAGATCAAGAAATTATTTAAGTCTTGCGAAAGCTGTCCGCAAACAAGATAGGGCACTTGCGATGTTGCATTAAAAATATAATCTAAAAAACATGAAGCGAATCCACAAAATATACATCGCATTAAGTTGTTTGATGATCATAACTATGAATGCTGTTCAGGCACAGCCGGACAGTGTATGGATATTAAAGTTTATACATAAAAACAAAATATTTAAACCAGGCAAAGAAGATTACGTGCCTGACAGAAAAGGTTTTTTCTTTTATCAGAATGGTATTTATGATCTCTGGTTAAAAAATGACATGGTATACGAAGCAAGAATTATCCAGGTTAAAAAAGACAGCATCATTTTTACAACGCATCCGGATCAGATAAATGCAAAGGACAATTATGGAATTTTCGACACATTGCGAATCTCAGCTTCCGAAATTAAAAAAATAAGATTGTTGGGCGATCGGATCATGAGTTTATATTCATCCGTTGCTATGAAAAATTATCGGTATGAATTTGTAAGATCCGAAAAGCCTAAACGGATGCGCACCGATACTTTAACTGACACTATTCATCACCTGGAATATTTTGTGTACTACCATATTAACAATATGGGTGCAGATCCCTATTATTCGTTGATGGATCAAACGAGGCAGCAGCCCGTAGATTCATTTGAATTGGCACAGAAGGCTAAGCAAAATGCCGTTTATAAGAAACGTAATATCGCATGGTTTACTCCTTTAAATGCATCAGAAATAAATGGCCTTGCAATGGGTGTACACACCGGAAACATTTCCGGTGCCAGTTTGAAAATTAAAGGCATTAACATAAACGCCGATGTTCCGGCAATGTTTATTTCGATGTTTATGTTGATGCATGTGTTTGATCCTGCGAATGTGAAGATGTTGCCGGATTCATCCACTTTTCCCAAACAGGTTTCTGTGAGCGGATTAAGCATTAGCTACGGCGGTTTACATTATGGGAAAAAATTGAAAGGTCTCTTTATCAATGGCGGCATTTGCCAAAGCGAGCAGGCGAATGGTATTTTTATTACGGGTATGTACAACACTTTTCAGGATTTCAAAGGCTTGTCCATTGGCGGTTTCAGAAATACGGCTACCAACGGCACTGGCATTCAAATTGGTTTTATCAATTCCTGTAAAAGATTGAAAGGTGTACAGATTGGTTTGTGGAATATAAATGGTAAAAGGAAATTGCCGTTTATTAATTGGAGTTAATGATATTTTGAATTGAAAATTTTGAATGTGAATGTATTCAAATCCGTACTCTATTTTGATCCTTCATTTTTAATCCTTGATTCATTTGATCCGTTGCTTCATCGCTTCATACAAAATCACTCCTGTTGCAACGGATACATTCAATGATTCGAAATCACCAATCATCGGGATCTGGAAAGATGCATCACAAACTTTTTGCAAAGCTGGATATACACCGTGTTCTTCTCCACCCATGACAATGGCGCATGGTTCAGCAAAATTGAGATCATATAATTTTGTTGGAGCAGTCATTTCACTGGCGAAAACTTTAATGCCGTTGAGGTGCAGTTCATCTACTGTTTTCATTAAACTGTTCACACGGCAGATGGCGATCTTTTCCAATGCACCGGCCGAAGTAAGGATCGCGTCTTCATTCAATGCACCCACTCCTTTATCAGGAATGATAATGGCGTTTACGCCAAAACAAAAAGCACTGCGTGCAATGGCGCCGATATTTCTGATATCGGTGATACTATCCAACATTAAGAAAAAAGGTGTTTCACCCTGCTCAACAATAAACGAAATAACATCCTGCAGATCCTGGTATTGAATTTTTGAAATGAGTGCAACACAACCCTCATGATTGCTGATATTAAACCCATTTAGTTTTTCTATTGGCACTTTATTGATGGGCACTTTATATTGCTCTGCCAGTTTCCAGATCTCGTCGATCACTTCACCATGAACGGTGGTCTGGAGGTAAATACGTTCTAACTGTTTACCCGACTGCATAGCATCGATCACCTGCTTTCTGCCGATGACCAGCATATTTTTTTTAGGCCTGTGTTGTTGCTGCCTGAAATTTTTAACCATGATTCAAAAGTAGTAATAAGTTATAAGTTGTAGGTGATAAGGAATAAGTAAAAGGCCATAAGCTTTCACTTACGGCCTTTATAAAATATATGAGGATTGATCTTACAATCCGAAAACTTTCTTTACTTCTTTAACTGCATCCAGTTTTTCCCATGTAAACAATTCAACTTTTTTCTTAATGGTTTTACCATCCGGAGAAGTGAATGTTTTTTCAACTGTTTCATTCTTGCGGCCCATGTGTCCGTAAGCAGCAGTTTCGCTGTACATCGGGTTACGCAGTTTCAAACGCTGTTCGATAAAATAAGGACGCATATCAAAGCAAGACATTTTCATGATCTTGTCTGCGATCTGGCCATCGGTGAGATCTACTTTAGCAGTACCATAAGTAACCACGTTGATACTGGTTGGCTGAGCAACACCGATCGCGTAAGAAACCTGTACCAGTACTTCATCACACAATCCGGCTGCAACAAGGTTCTTGGCAATATGACGTGTTGCATAAGCAGCAGAACGGTCAACCTTACTTGGATCTTTTCCACTGAAAGCACCACCACCGTGTGCACCTTTACCACCGTAAGTATCAACGATGATCTTACGGCCCGTTAAGCCGGTATCACCATGCGGACCGCCGATTACAAACTTTCCGGTTGGATTGATATGATACTTGATTTTATTATTGAACAGATGGCTGTATTTCGGATATTTTGCTTTTACCCTTGGTATCAGAATATTAACGATGTCCTTATTTATTTTCGCAAGCATTTTGTCGTCGTTTGCATCAAAGTCGTCATGCTGTGTTGATACAACAATTGCATCGATACGAACAGGAACATTATTATCATCATATTCAAGCGTTACCTGGCTTTTAGCATCAGGACGCAGATATTTGATTGCTTTATTTTCTCTTCTTAAAGCTGCAAGTTCTTCCAATAGTTTATGAGCGAGATTCAAAGCCAATGGCATGTAATCTTCTGTTTCGTTGGTAGCATAACCAAACATCATCCCCTGATCACCGGCACCCTGTTCTTCTTTCTTTTTGCGTTCAACCCCCTGGTTGATATCACCGCTCTGCTCATGAATAGCAGAAAGGATACCGCAGCTGTTGGCTTCAAACATATATTCACTTTTGGTGTAACCGATTTTACGGATAACGCCACGTGCAATTTCCTGCA
>JBDUCW010000180.1:0-7921 GCA_040003235.1 Ferruginibacter sp.
CCAATAAATAAAAACGATTGTACTGATGAAATATTTTATTGCGGAGAAAGAACCAATAGTAGCCGAACAGTACGCCGGAGCAAAGCATTATTTTTGCGAAGTAATAAACGTATACTAACATGGAATTAGTTTTTGGGTTGGCGGTTATCGTTTACCTGAATATATTTAATTACTTACATTATTTTTTCTTTAGTTGCTTCAGCAGCATTTCAAGATCATCAACACTCAGGTTATTTTCTTTTACCATAAAAGAAACTGCATTGCTGAATGAACCTTCGAAATAACCTTTCACCAGATTTTTCATGGAGCCTTTGCTGTAAGTATCTTTTGTTACCAACGGCGCATATTGGTGCATGCGGCCAAATACGGTAATGCCTACAAACTCTTTATCCACGAGTATTTTAATAATAGTAGCAACTGTATTACTGTGCGGCTTGGGATTCGGAAGTTCTTCAATGATCTCGCGCAGAAATGCATTACCCAGTTTCCACAACACCTGCATGATCTGTTCTTCGGCTTTGGTTAAAGTCTTCATTAAAATAAATTTGTGATCAAATATAAAACTAATAATTTAGTTGTACAACTATTTTTTTAGTTATTCACAATTTTAACAATTGCGTGAAGAAATAATTTTTTAATGCTGAAGCTGTAATAACTAAATTTGCCTGCTTTGTTTTTATTAAAATAAAGTGGTAACGAACTGAAGAATAATTTTTTATTGCCGGCATAACAACAAACCATTTACAAAATGTCTCAATCCATCATAGAACTCCAGCATGTAAATATTTACCAGGGCAGCAGCCTTATTTTAAAAGATGTCAATATTTCTGTTGATAAAGGTGAATTCGTTTATCTCGTTGGAAAGACCGGTACCGGGAAAAGCAGTCTGCTTAAAACTTTATATGGCGATCTTGAATTCCAGGAAGGAGAGGGCTGGGTGGTTGGATATGATCTGAAACAGGTAACCTGGAAAACAGTTCCTTTTCTGCGGCGCAACCTGGGCGTAGTATTCCAGGATTTTCAATTGCTCACCGACCGTAACGTTAATGAGAACCTGAAATTCGTTTTGAAAGCCACCGGCTGGAAAGATGAAAAATTAATGGATGAAAAAATTGCAGATGTACTGGATAAAGTTGGTTTAAAAACCAAAGGGTTTAAAATGCCTTTTGAATTAAGCGGTGGCGAGCAGCAACGTGTAGATGTTGCAAGAGCCTTGCTCAACGGACCCAAACTGATCCTTGCTGATGAGCCTACCGGTAACCTGGACCCTGAAACCAGCGATGAAATTATGCAGCTGCTTTTTCATATCTGCAGAGACTACAACACTACCATCGTAATGGCAACACACGACTACATGGTGATCAATAAATTTCCGGCCCGTACTATTAAGACGGAGATGGGGAAGGTGCTGGATAATGCGAGTATAACCATGTGATCAATTGCTGCGCATTTGCTGCATTATTGAATTGCCGTTGTAATAATCCCTGTCTTTCTTCTATTTCGTCTGAAGTAAATTCCTTTTGATAAAGATATGTGATGGCTTCACCGAATGCCTTGCCATCTTCAGCAGTATGACAGGAACCCTGTAAACCCGATCCATCAGCTGCAGCTGCATTCACCAGGCAATGCCTTCCATTGAATAATGCATTCAGTAATTTTAATTTAATACCTGTTTTATTAAAAGACGGAAGAATATTTACCTGGGCTTTTGCCAGCAGGTCCTGCATTTCTTTTTCAGTTGGATTAGCAACAAGACAGGTATGTTTTTGTTTTCCGGTAAGGGAAATTAATTTTCTGGATGGATCTTTTCCTGCTACTACAAAAGGAATATCAAGCCCTGCAAAAACATGTTGCTGGAGCCAGATCACTGCCTTCTCATTTTCATTTACAGAAAGATTACCATGATAGAGGCAGAAACATCCTTTGCCTTCTTTTCCGACAGCAAGTGTCCAGGGAATGAATACAGGCAGATAATGTACATCCGTTGCGCCAAACATATTCTGATAAGTCATTGCATCAGATTCACTAACGGTGATGATGCACGATTTTGCAGCAATTGCCCGTTCATACTTTTTAAGCAGCCGGCTCTCATTAAGATAATATAATTTTTTAACAGGGTTGCTTTCATGCCCCGCCAGTTGGCGGTAATATTCAAATTCTGTATTATGCAGACGGATATAGGCACGATGCCTTGCAATTGTATTGTTGTGTAAAAGATAACTGCAATGAATGCCTTCCATCAGCACCGGATAATCATCCTGTTGAAGCCGCTTTGCCAACTCCTTATTTATTCTGGAACTTACAATAAAAGGAAGTCTGAACGAAAAACCTGACAATTTTTTCTTCCGTTGATAATAATTAACCTCAACACAATATTTATTCAATTCATCTTGCGGCTGACGGCCATTGGTAAAGCAATGCAGGTGAATTTTAATTCCCTGCTCTGCGAGATATTTCAGTTTGCAGAAAAGATCAACCACGCCACCATAATCGGCAGGAAAGGGAACATCGAGTGATATGATGTGCAAATGTTTAGACACGAATTACAGGTACTAATTACACTAATTTTAAATTATTACACGAATTGCTTATTGCCATTACAGCAATCAATGATTGGAATTGTGCAATAAGTAATTTGTATACAGAACTGACCTTACAGTTTTTTAATTTTTAATTTTTAATTAGCAGATTGCTATAAAATAAAACCAGCCTCCGTTCCTCCTCCTGCCAGTTCAATATTTCTCTTGCTTTTAAACAATGCTGCTGCAATTCATGATACAATATATCATTTGAAAGCAACTCGTTTAATGCCGCTGCAATTCTTTCAACCGAGTTGTCAGGTATAAGAACAGCAATACCATGCAAATTGTTTATTTCTTTATACACAGGAAAGTCAACACATACCTGCGGAACAGCAGCATGCAGGTAATCGAAGAAGCGGTTAGCGAGTGAATAATAATTGCTGATACCATTGTTTTCGAAAAGCGTAACGCCGATATAGGCATTGATTGTAAAGTTGCGCAATTCATCCGGCGGCAGTTTTCCTTTAAAGATAACTTTGTCTGCGAGCTGATATTTTTGTACCAATGCTTTGGCCTGATCCATAAAATTGCCATCACCGCAAATGATCAGTTTTGCATCCACATCTTTCATTGCAGGAATCAATGTTTCAAAACTCCGGCCTTCATTCACAGCACCCTGGTATAAAATATATCTTTCTTTTTTTTCCGGGATCTGTAATGGCCGCAACACAGCAATACTCCGGATCACTTCATATTGTACGCCATACATTTTTTTAAATTCATCGGCAATTACCTGGTTGACGGTATAACCTTTTGTGAAATGAGGAATTGTATACTTTTCAATGCGCTTCCACATCTTATAGACGGCTGGCCTAATCACAATTTCTTTCATCTCGCAGAATAATTCATGCGCATCATAAACTCTTTTCTTTTTCCTCAGCTTTGAAATGAAATAGCATGGCAGTATTGTATCCAGATCAATCGCACAGATCAGGTCCATTTTTATAAATAATAAAAAAAAGAACAGGCGGGTATTATATTCTGCATAAAATAATTTGCCCTTATTAAAAAAACAATACAGCCTTTTTTGGCGGAATGCTTCTTTTTTCAGAGGAACAGAATCTTTTAATTTTCTTCCAACCAGCAATACATCATCACCATGTTCCCCAAGCGAAGTGCAGATGCGGATCATGCGCTGATCATACGTGAGGTCGTTGGTGACTGTGAAAATTAAGCGGTTCAAGAAATTCGTTTTTTTATTACACGGATTGACATGGATTACTCAGATAAATACATTTTATTACACGGATTGAAATGAATTATAAAACTTACAACGTAAAACTTACAACGTAAAATTTACAACTTACAACTTACAACTTACATACATCGCTTCAATCAATTCCACCACCTGCAATCCTTCTGCTGCATTGGTCATGGCTTCTGAACGGCCATCGAGTGTATCAATTACATTCTGTATCACCAGATGATGGTTGCTCATACTGCCTTCATAATGTCCATACTGATTATTCTGCTGCTGTATATTTATTTCAGGCAACTGCACGTCTTTTATATTGCTGTGATCGATTGTATTCATGTACTGCCCCCCGATTTTAATGCTTCCTTTTTCTGCAAGGATAGATAAAGAGCCTTCCATATTTTTTCCATACGCACAGGTAGAAGCATTGAAACTGATGATGCCCGATTGTGCCGTCTGCAGTATAAATGCTGCACTGTCTTCAAAATCAGTAATGCCATCGTGCATAAAATTATTACTGACGCCTGATAATACTTTCATCGGCCCGGCGAGATAAAATAATACATCTGCAAAATGACTGAACTGTGTAAAAAGAATACCGCCATCTTTTGTTCTGATGCCTTTCCAGTCGCTGCTCTGGTAATAGCCAGCGTCGCGGTTCCAGAAACAGTTGACATTTATCTGCAGGATTTTACCCAATGCATTATTATTGATCAGCCGCTTTACCGCCTGTACCGGTGGGTTATACCGGTTTTGTTTTACCACGAAAATTTTTTTACCAGACAGGTCAGCCGCTGCGATCATCTTCCTACAGCTTTCCGAACTGATGGCCATTGGTTTTTCGCAGATGATATGATGACCGGCTTTGAGGCCGGTAATAGTATGCGGTTCATGAAGATAATTAGGAGTGCAGACACTCAGCACATCCATATTCTCCGTTCCGGCAATTAATGCATCGATATCATAATAAGCCCTGCAATTATACTGAGCAGCTAACTCATCTGCTTTTGCAGGAATGGTATCACATACCGCAACGAGATTACCCAGTCTGCTGATATGCTCAGCATGCCGTTTACCGATATGGCCACAACCGATGATTGCAAATTGGTAACTCATATGCAGCAAAGTAACAAATATGCCCTCGTAAAACCGAATATGAAAATAAATGTGAGCATAAAATGACTGCGCTTGATTTATTTTTCTATTTTGTAGCTGAAACTAAAACTAAAACTACCAACATGACAGATGTATTAACGAATTATGATCAGCCTGCACCCAAACGGCCAACCTTTCTGACCGTGATATGTATTCTTACTTTTGTAGGAAGTGGCTGGGGATTACTCAGTAACATTTATGGCTATGTTTCTGCTGAAAAAACTGCTGAAGCTATGCGTACGCTTAAAGCTACGCACAATACTTCTTCTGGTGACCAGGGACAAAGATTTGCCCAGGAAATGGTGAATAGTTTTGCTACTGTTTTCACCGTAGAGAATCTCAGGACAGCCGCACTTGCGGGATGTGCAGCTGCTGTTCTATGCCTGATCGGTGCCCTGATGATGTGGAATCTTAAAAAGACCGGCTTCTATTCTTACGTGCTGGGTACACTGGTAGGTCTTGTAATACCTATTTACCTGTTTGGTGGAAATATTTTTGCCATTCTGGGAACAGCAGTAGCTGCCATTTTCGGTATTGCGTTCTGTATTATGTACGGCGTAAACCTTAAGCATATGAAGTAAGTAGGGAGGGGCCGATAGTCCGTGGTCGATAGCCAATAGTTAAGTTCGATATTTTGGGTTACTATTATGGACTATGGACCATTAGCCATGGACTTCTCAACCATCTGTTTAAAAAAACTTTCCGATAGCCATTTGTTTTCCGGAATAAATGGCTATTTTTGCGCCCGAAATAAAAAGTAAAAAAGATACCAATACCGGTGTCATAAACAAAACAAGATGTCGTATTTAACAACAGAAAAAAAGACTACCATTTTCACTACACATGGCGGGTCTGCAAAAAACACAGGTTCCATTGAGGGCCAGATCGCTTTATTGACAGAGCGTATCAACAGCATTTCAGGTCACCTGAAAGTAAACAAAAAAGATTTCTCCACACAGCGTGGTCTGATGAAAATGGTTGGTCAGCGTAAGCGCTTACTGACTTACCTCAGCAGGCACGACCTCACAGGATACAGGGCATTGATCGAAAAATTAGGCCTCCGTAAATAATTATCAAACTATGTAATACGAACTATTCCCAACTTAATTAATACCGGTTGGGAATTATTCGTTTGTATAGCAGGGTTTGGTGGACTGAATTTATTGCAGTTACATCCGCCCATTTCTACATTAACAACGGTTGCCAGATATTGTAGCCCAACTACAAACCATCAACCATAAACAAAAAATTTACATGTCATTATTAAAACCGAAATCAGTAACCTTTGATATAGGTGGTGGCCGTATGGTAACCATCGAAACAGGTAAACTCGCCCGCCAGGCTGATGGCGCTGTTACCGTACGCCAGGGTAATTGTATTATACTTGCAACTGTTGTTGCCAACAAAGAACCAAGAGAAGGTCAGTCTTTCTTTCCTTTGTCGGTAGATTACCAGGAAAAATTTGCTTCTGCAGGTCGTATCCCGGGTTCTTTCTTTAAAAGAGAAGCCAGGCTGAACGATTACGAAATATTAACCAGCCGTTTGATCGACAGGGCACTCCGTCCTTTATTTCCGGATGATTATCTCTGCGATGTACAGGTACTTGTTACGCTGGTATCATCTGATCCTGAAGTAATGCCGGATTCATTGGCCTGTCTTGCCGCTTCAGCAGCCCTTGCAGTTTCAGATATTCCCATTAAAGAGATCATCAGTGAAGTTAGAATAGGAAGAATTGATGGACAATATATCATCAACCCAACCCGCAGTGAATTAGAAAAATCAGACTTCGAATTCCTGATCGCCGCTACCGAAAAGAACATTATGATGGTAGAAGGCGAAGCGAAAGAATGCCAGGAAGAAGACCTTGTAAAATGTATTGAACTTGCACATGATGCCATCCGCGTCCAGGTAAAAGCTCAGCAGGACTTACAAACAGAATTGGGCAATCCTGCAAAAAGGGATTATACCAAACCTTACCGCAACGAAGCACTTGAAATAAAGATCAATGATTTTGCTAAAGATAAAATGTACGCCATATCAGCTGCTGCAAGTGCTAAGCACGACAGGACTGATGCCTATAAAGCGTTGCAGGAAGAAGTAAAAGTTTCATTGGGTGAAGAATTACCTGATGAAGACAAAAAACTGATCGGTCATTACTTTGGTGAACTGCAGTACAACGTAGTTCGCGATATGATCCTGAACGACCGCAAACGTTTGGATGGCCGTGGGCTGGAAGACGTCCGTCAGCTTGAAATGGAAACTGATATTTTGCCAACACCGCATGGTTCTGCATTATTCACAAGGGGTGAAACCCAATCACTTACAACAGTTACTTTTGGAACTCCTTTAGATGAATTGTTGATTGAAAGCGCAGCCAAATCTGTAGATTCTAAATTCTTTTTACATTATAATTTCCCGCCATTCAGTACCGGTGAAGTGAAGATGATGCGTGGACAGAGCAGGAGGGAAGTAGGCCATGGTAACCTTGCCATGCGTTCTTTAAAACAAATGATGCCGGGCAGTGAATATGCTTATACCGTAAGGGTGGTAAGTGATATTCTTGAAAGTAACGGTTCATCTTCTATGGCTACTGTTTGTGCCGGTTCACTGGCGTTGATGGATGCAGGTGTTCCTGTTCCAAAGCATGTAAGTGGTGTGGCAATGGGATTAATTACCAAAGGAGATAAATATGCAGTGCTGACTGATATCCTTGGCGATGAAGATCACTTAGGCGATATGGATTTTAAAGTTACAGGAACCCGCGATGGAATTTGTGGTGTTCAGATGGATATTAAAGTTGACGGATTAAGTATGGACGTTATGCGCCAGGCATTGGCCCAGGCAAAAGCAGGACGGATGCACATTCTCGATGCGATGTATGAATGCATTTCTACCGCAAGGGCAGAAGTGAAACCACATGCTCCGCGTATGGTGAAACTGATCATCGATAAAGAATTCATCGGCGCAGTGATCGGGCCCCAGGGTAAAG
>JBDUCW010000060.1:0-25904 GCA_040003235.1 Ferruginibacter sp.
GATTCGTCTGTATTCATCGCATATTTTTTAATGGCATTACCGGCAGGTTATGTCATGCGCAAATATGGGTATAAAGCTGGAATTATTCTGGGATTGCTTTTGTTCGGCGGCGGTTGCTTTTTATTTTTGCCTGCGGCAGACACCAACAATTATATTTTCTTCCTGGGTGCTTTATTCGTTGTGGCAAGCGGACTTACTTTTTTAGAAACAGCAGCGAACCCATACGCAACCATTCTTGGAGAACCGGCAACAGCCACACAACGGTTGAATTTTGCACAGGCATTCAATGGACTTGCTGTGGTGATTGCACCGATCATCGGCGGGAAATTTATTTTATCAGGAACTGAATATTCACAACAACAACTCAATGCAATGCCATCGGCTGATCTGGCTGTATATCTTCAATCTGAAGCCAACAGGGTAAAAACGCCTTATCTTATTTTAGGGATTATTATTTTACTCATTGCTGTTTTATTTTATTTTATCAAATTGCCTGACAGTAAAGAAAGCAGTACTGATGAAGCGGGAAGCGGCTTTGGTAAACTCTTCCGGATATTTCATCTCCGGGGTTCTGTAGTAGCACAGTTTTTTTATGTAGGTGCACAGGTTTGCGTAGCAAGTTTTTTTATTAATGTGGTCAAAAACGCGGTTGGCATGAATGAAAAAACAGCCTCGGATTATTTAAGTTATGGATATGGCGCTGCTTTTTTCACAGGTCGTTTTGCTGGCACTTTCCTCATGAAATATTATGCACCGCAAAAACTGCTTAGTCTTTATGCAGTCATTAATATTGCGTTGTGTGCGTTGGTTATTTTTGCAACAGGAATGTTAACCGTATATGCATTGATCGGCATTGCATTTTTTATGTCTATCATGTTTCCAACGATATTTGCATTGGGTATCCGGGGACTTAACAAGACCGATACAAAAATGGGCTCCAGTCTGATCATCATGTCAATTGTTGGTGGTGCTTTACTGCCGCCATTGCTGGGGGTTATTTCTGATTACACGAAAAATATTCAGTATGGTTACGTTGTTCCTTTGATATGTTTTGTTGTAGTGGCCTGGTACGGCCTGGGAGGTTATAAAATAAAAAATACATCAGCAGTTTAAACATAGCAATGAAAAGATATTGCCTCGCACTTGACCTGAAAGATGATGAAGCTCTGATTAAAGAATACGAAGCTTACCATCAGCATGTGTGGCCGGAAATTAAACAATCCATTTTAAATTCGGGAATTGAATCCATGCAGATATACCGCACGGGAAACAGGTTATTCATGGTAATGGAAGTAAATGATCATTTTGATTTTGAAAAAAAAGCATCAGCAGATCACGCCGATCCAAAAGTGCAGGAATGGGAAACATTGATGTGGAAGTTTCAGCAGGCATTGCCTTTTGCTGCACCGGGTGAAAAATGGAAATTGATGGAAAAGATATTCGATTGCTGAATTGTTGTACGGTTAAATTGTTTTTTAAATTCAATTATTCAGGTTCTTTTCAACAATCTAGCCATTTAACAATTTAACCATCACGAATAAACTTGAAATTTTAAACTCTTAAAAAATGTTCAGGCTCGATAATAAAACAGCAGTAATAACAGGCGGCGGCAGTGGTATCGGCAAAGCCATTGCATTGCTTTTTGCAAAACAGGGAGCCACCGTTCATATCATTGAACTGAATGAATTTGCTGCCCAGCAAACAGTCCATGAAATAACAGATAACGGCGGGAAAGCCATTGCACACGGTTGCAATGTGGCCGATCATCAGCAGGTAATAAAAACTTTTGATGCAATTGGAAAAACTGATCTGTTACTTAACATTGCCGGCATTGCGCATATCGGAAAAGCAGATACGACTTCAGAAGCCGATTTCGACCGCGTGATGAATGTAAATGTAAAGGGCGTGTATAATTGTCTCTACGCCGCGGTTCCGAAAATGAAAAAAGATGGCGGGGTGATCATCAACATGGCATCCATCGCTTCCAATGTTGGTATCCCGGATCGTTTTGCTTACAGCACAGCCAAAGGTGCCGTAAAGTCAATGACGATGAGTGTTGCCAAAGATTATCTTGCTGATAAAATAAGATGTAATTCAATTTCACCCGCAAGAGTACACACGCCATTTGTAGATGGATTTTTAAAAGATAATTATGGAGGAAAAGAAAAAGAAATGTTTGAAAAATTATCCAGATCTCAACCCATCGGAAGAATGGCGGTACCCGAAGAGATCGCTGCACTGGCATTATACCTTTGCAGTGATGAAGCGTCTTTTATAACAGGATGTGATTACCCGATCGATGGAGGATTTACCACGATCAACAATTAAGAATTATGAATTAAGAAGTATGAAGTAATTTAATCACCAAAGTCTTCTGAACCATTTTACACAAACTTATAACGTATAACTTAAAACCTAAAACGTATATGAAGCTCTGCAGATTCGGAAACACTGATAATGAAAAACCGGCGGTATGTGTTAATGATATCCGATATGATGTAACTGCTTTTGGCCAGGATTATACAGAAATCTTTTTTACCAATGATGGTATTGAACAATTACAAAAATGGTTTGAAAAAAATAAAAACCATTGCCCGGTTGTTGAAAAAAACCAGCGATGGGCGCCCTGTATTGCACGTCCTTCAAAGATCGTATGCATCGGTTTAAATTATGCAGATCATGCCCGGGAAAGTAATATGGCCATTCCTGCAGAACCGATCATTTTCTTTAAAGCTACTTCGTCCATCGCTGGCCCGAATGATGATCTGATCATTCCTAAGAACAGTATCAAGACGGATTGGGAAGTGGAACTTGCCGTAATCATCGGTAAAAAAACCAGTTATATTGATGAGAAAGATGCACTGGAGCATGTTGCCGGATATTGTCTGCACAATGATTATAGTGAACGTGCTTTTCAACTTGAACGCGGCGGTCAATGGGTGAAAGGAAAAAGTTGTGACAGCTTTGCACCACTTGGTCCGTGGCTCGCAACCAAAGATGAGATCACTGATGTTGATAATATGAATTTATGGTTGACCGTCAATGGGAAAAAATACCAGGATGGAAATACAAAGAATTTTATTTTCAATGTACCCTTTGTGATTGCTTACCTCAGTCAGTTTATGACTCTGTTGCCGGGTGATATTATTTCGACAGGAACACCGGCAGGCGTGGGTCTCGGACAAAAGCCCGAACCTGTTTATTTAAAAGCAGGGGATGTTATTGAATTGGGGATTGAAGGGCTTGGAATGAGCAGGCAGGTCGCTAAAAACTTTGTATAATTTAAAAGTAAAAATTAAAAAATCATTCTACTTATTTTTTCTTTTTGATATTCTGAAAGTAATCTGATTGAGAAATAATAAAGAGTTTGCTATCTCAAATCTTTCTTCATAAAACTAAAAACTGGACAATTTTTTAATTCTTACTTTTAAATTCAAATAATAAGACAATAACAAATTGAAAATAGACAGCCATCAGCATTTCTGGAAATATGATCCCGTTCGTTACGACTGGATCAATGAAGAGATGAAAACCATTCGGCGGGATTGGATGCCGGAGGATCTGTGGCCCACATTGCAGGAAAATAAAATAGATGGATGCATCACGGTGCAGTCGGAGCAGACCGAATCAGAAAATGATTTTCAATTAAATAACGCGGCCAGTAATCAATTTATTAAAGCTGTAGTGGGCTGGGTAGATCTCCAGGCCAATAATGTTGAAGAACGGTTGCTGCATTACAGCCAGTTTAAAAAAATGAAAGGTTTCCGTCATGTATTGCAGGGCGAACCGCAACGTGACCTGATGCTGCAACCCGCTTTCATGAATGGTATCAGCAAACTGAAAAGATTTAATTTTACGTACGACATTTTAATTTTCCCTGATCAATTAAAATATATTCCGGAATTTGTATCAGCATTCCCGGATCAGAAATTTGTGATCGATCATATTGCCAAACCCAATATCAAAGAAAAACAAATTGATGCCTGGAAGAAAGACATCGAGATAGTGGCGGCTTATGAAAATGTGTATTGTAAGATCTCCGGCATGGTAACTGAAGCAGACTGGCAACAGTGGCAAGATGAAGATTTTTTTCCCTACCTTGATATTATTGTAAATGCATTCGGAATGAAACGCATTATGTTTGGGTCAGACTGGCCGGTATGCCTGGTTGCAGGTAATTATAAAAAAGTAAAGGACATCACCGAAAAATATTTTTCATCTTTCAGCAATGAAGAACAGGATATGTTTTTTTGTAAAAATGCAGTTGGATTTTATAACCTGATTTAATTTATACCATGAATCTAGATTTAAAAGATAAAGTGATCGTTGTTACAGGTGGCGCCAAAGGAATCGGAGAAGGCATAGCAAAAGTAATTGCCGCAGAAGAAGCCATTGCTGTTATCATCGGCAGAAATGAATCAGATAATTCAAAAACGGTTGATATGATTATATCCGCCGGGGGCAAGGCTTTCGGAGTGGCAGCAGAACTGTCTGTACCGGACGAATGTGAAAAGGCAATCAAAACGGTTGTTGAAAAATATGGTCGTATTGACGGTCTCGTTAACAACGCCGGTGTGAATGATGGTGTTGGTCTTGAATCGGGCACTTATGAAAAGTTCATGGAGTCGCTGCATAAAAATGTAGTGCATTACTATCTGATGGCACATCATGCATTGCCTTATTTAAAAAAAAATAAAGGAAGTATTGTCAACATTACTTCAAAGACTGCAGAAACCGGGCAGGGAAATACTTCTGCGTATGCTGCCGCAAATGGTGGCCGCAATGCACTCACGAGAGAATGGGCCGTTGAATTATTAAAGTATGGTATCCGCGTGAATGCAGTAGTGGTGGCGGAATGTTTTACACCTTTATATCAAACCTGGATAAAAACTTTCGACGATCCGCAAAAAAAATTAGACGAGATCAATTCAAAAATTCCGCTGGGAAACAGGATGACCACTGCTGAAGAAATTGCTAATGCCGTTGCATTCCTGTTGTCGGAAAGATCAAGTCATACTACCGGGCAGATCATTCATGTGGATGGTGGTTATGTGCACCTGGACAGAGCGCTGGCGAAGGCGTGAACGTTTAAGGGTTTAAAAGATTCAAGAGGTTCAAGAGGTTCAAAAAGTTGATAGGTTGATGGGGGTAATGAAGGTGAATAGATTTCAGTCGAGGTATTTTTTTAAAATTAAAATTCAAAATAACAATGAGATATTCATTTAACTTACTTCTCATCATCGCAGTTGCTGGACTTTCCTGCATGCGCCCTGTAAAGAAAATGAAAATTGTTTTCTTTGGCGATTCTATTACCGAACAGGGTGCAAGGCCCAATGGTTTTATCAGCAAGATGGACAGTATGATCAAAGCACAGGGTCTTGGTGAATCTTATGAACTGGCAGGCGCCGGCGTAAGCGCAAATAAAGTGTACGACCTTTACCTGCGCATAGAAACAGATGTACTCGATAAAAATCCTGATGTGGTAATTATTTATGTTGGTATCAACGACGTATGGCATAAAGCTACCAGCGGAACGGGCACTGATCCTGACAAGTATGAAAGATTTTACAGGGCCATCATAAAAAAACTGCAGGATAAAAATATTAAAGTGATCCTGTGTACGCCTTCCGTCATCGGTGAAAGAAATGACAACAGCAATCAACAGGATGGCGACCTGAACCGCTACAGCAATATCATCCGCAATATGGCCAAAGAACTTTCATTGCCCGTTTGCGATCTCAGAAAAGCATTTACTGATTATCTCCAGGCCAATAATCCTACCAACGCAGAGAAAGGAATACTAACAGTTGATCGTGTGCACCTCAACGACAGCGGCAATATGTTTGTTGCAAATGAAATGTGGCAGGTCATTAAAAAAATAAAATAAAATGAAGGCATTGATTTGCAATCAGCCCGGTGAGTTTGAATATAAAGATATTGATCAACCATCACTGGCACCGGGTTACAGCTTGCTGAAAATAAAACGCATCGGCATCTGCGGAACCGATCTTCATGCATATGAAGGCACACAACCTTTTTTTAATTATCCAAGAATACTCGGACATGAACTCGCTGCCGAAATTGTAGAAACAGATGATCCTGATTTTAAAAAAGGCGAAGCGGTTACGATCAGTCCTTATTTTTATTGCGGTAAATGTATTGCGTGCAGAAACGGCAAGACCAATTGCTGTGCGTCCATTAATGTTTGCGGTGTACACGTTGACGGTGGTATGCGGGAATATCTTTCGGTACCAACTTATTCATTGATTCATGGCGAAGGGTTGAGTGATGATGAACTCGCATTGGTAGAACCATTGGCGATCGGTGCACACGGTGTACGACGCGCCGCTGTACAGCCCGGTGAATTCGTATTGGTGATCGGGGCAGGGCCAATTGGATTAGGTACAATGGAATTTGCCCGCATTGCCGGCGGAAAAGTCATCGCACTTGATATCAATGAACAGCGTTTACAATTCTGTAAAGAAAAACTTCAGATCCCTTATGCGATAAATGCAAAAGAATATGATGTATTGCAGCAGTTGCAACAAATTACCAATGGCGATATGCCAACAGTTGTAATTGATTGCACCGGAAATTTAAAAGCAATCAACAATGCATTTCAATATATGGCGCACGGAGCAAGGTTTGTATTGATCGGTTTACAAAAGAATGAGATCGTATTCAGTCACCCCGAATTTCACAAACGCGAAGGAACATTGATGAGCAGCAGAAACGCTACCAGCGAAGATTTCAGGCATGTGGTATCATCTATGAAAAAGGGTTTGGTCAATCCAATCAATTATATCACGCATCGTGTTTCATTTGAAGAAGTGAAAGAAAATTTCGCTTCCTGGCTCGATCCGGCCAATGGCGTGATCAAAGCGATGGTGACAATGTGATAAGTTGGAAATGTGGAGATGTGAAGATGTGGAGATGTGGAGATGAAATACCTATTATGTCGCAGATGCCTTCTCAACTTTCTAAACCATCTCAACTTTATCAACCTTCATTTGGCTTAATAGTTTTTATCGCTGATTCATACTTTGTGGGAAGGCTCATCACGTAAGGATTATTATCATGTAGGTGTTTCTTTCCGTCTTCCCGCCTTCCCGTCAAAAAAAATATGATAGCAGCACCGAACATGATGAGCCTTCATTCACACCATGAATAAGCGCAAGAACCTGTAAGTCAAATTGTATTTAACCGCTCAACTATCAAATCTGCATTTTTGGTTTTTAAGTTTTATTTTTGGTTCTCAAACAAATAAACATGAAAAAAATATTTTCGATTGCAGTATTTGCTACAGCATTGCTTGGCAGCGCAACAGTAACTGCTCAGACAACAGCAGAGAAACCTAAAGTGGTAAGTCCGCCAGCCACAGCAACTGGTAAAAGTGCTTCAGGTGCCAGCATCTCGATCAGTTACTGTCAGCCTTCGGTGAGAGGGAGAGTGATTGGCAAAGATGTGGAACCGATGGATGGAAAAGTGTGGCGCACCGGAGCCAATGATGCCACTGTATTTGAAACCGATAAAGACATTACCGTAAACGGCGAAAAACTTGCGGCCGGAAAATATGGTTTCTTTACTTTATTCAATGGAAAAGAGGTGACCGTGATTTTTAACAAGACCTGGAAACAGTGGGGCGCTTTCAAATATGATTCAACAATGGATGTGCTGAGAATTAAAACAAAACTGAAAACCGCCAGTCCTGCTTCCGAAATGATGACCTTTACCATTGGTGAAAAAGGCATCGTTGATATTTTATGGGGAGATCGTAAAGTAGAATTTAAACTGAAATAAATTCGTTCAGACGAAATATAAATGAGGTTGCTCCGGCAGCCTTTTTTTATTGGGGGTATTGATTTTTTTTCAACCAGTTTATGATCTGTTGTTTTTCCGCTTCGCCCTGTTTGATGGCAATGAACTGGTTGTGCTGATCATAAAATACAAGCACCGGAATTGTTTTGGGTTGATAGATCGGCCCGAATGTAAAATTGTGATCTCTTGCAATGTGTACAAAAGGATATTTGGCTACTTCAAACTTTGTATAGAACTTTTTTATCTTATCCATGGTCTCGGTAGCACTCAAAACAATTTGTGCAGACGCAGCCACTTCAGGCATGTTCACCAATGCTTTAAACTGATTCTGGCAATGTTCACATTCCGGATTGAATAACATGATGATCGTATACTTTCCTGCGGTCAGATTCGCTTCTGTAAATAAAGTGGAATCCAGGTTGAGCAGTGTAAAGTGAGGCAGGGCCTTGTTCTTCCAGTAGCGGGCGGTTGTGTCTGTATCACTTTGCGCAAAACCTGCAGTGCCGGCGAAGACAAGCATTATTATGAATAAATATTTTTTCATCTGTACAAAAGTAAATGCTTAAAGCGTATTCAGATGAAATTTATTGTGAGCCATTGGTTAATATATTCAGGTTTAAAGTCTCCGGATAAATTTCCGGAAAATTTTTTAACGCTTTGCCAACAGAACAAAGCACGTTTTTTTCGTTATGGGGAGAAGTTTAAAAATCCATGAATAAGTTTCCCTTCATCAGCATCTTCCTGATCACACATTTATATTTCTCCAATTCATTTGCAGTAAATCTTAAAGCATCTTATGATCCCGCGCATGACCGGGTAGATATGAACTGGGTAAAGGACGATAAGGCAATCAGGCAATTTATTATTCAGCGGAGTACGGATCAATCGGATTGGTCAGACATTGCATATCAGAACGTAACCGATTACAACAGTAAACAGACCTTTCAGTATTTTGATACAAAACCCAGGAGAGGAAAAAATTTTTACCGGCTGAAAATCATCAACAATAATGAAGCGCAATTTTATTCTGCTGTTGCTTCAATAACTGCGGAAGCCTTTACTTATGACTGGATCATTTACCCGGTGCCGGTTGGAGAAGTCTTCAGTATACAATATAAAGGAACAGCGCCCATCCGGGGCGTTGCAAACGTGCAGATCATAAACATGGAAGGGAAAGTAATGACCAGTCTGCGTTTTGCTTCTACCACCACTACAATGCAGATCAGGACGAATAATCTTTTTAAGGGCGTTTATGTATTGCGCATCATTGTAGAAAATGAAATTATCTGGAACAAACAGTTTGTGAAGTGAGTTAAGCGTTATGAATGAAGAAAATCTGATTGCCTGAAATGTTAAACCCTCATTTTATCCGTTTTCCAGTTTTTAATTGACCTCTTGATATTATCCGGAGAAAGTTTTTCATCCAGCACTTTTCTGATCAATGCCGGCAATTCATCATCTGATGCAAAACGCAGTGCAGCCATTTGTTTGAAAGAAAGTTGCTGTTCAATCGCATCAAATCCTTTTTGAGTAAGTACATAATACCTGAACCGCAATTCCATCAGCACGATTCTATTCTGGAGCGTCAATGCGTAATGCTGCCGCATCATAAAAGAAAGAATACTTATTAAAAACACAAGAGCGGTGAGTACAGCCCATAATAATTTTTCTGCAGGATGTTCATTCCATTCATATATACATAGTACGAGTAACAAAGCACAAAGCGGGTAAAAAATAAAATGATGTGGCGGATAATACCGGATATGATTTTTATAATTCTGTTTTGTCATTGAAGGTTAACAGTGAAACTTGTAAAATGTTGGTATTACTTCAAAATAGAATGAAATGACATTCTTTTTATACTTCATTGTGCATATTCAGTTTATGCAGTTCAAGTATTGTTGTTTTTCCGTCATCACTTTCACGGTACATCGGAATGAATTTTCTTTGAAAGAATATTTCACTAAAGGTGTAAGAAGTGCGTTGCTGTACATAATTGGAAAACACATCATCAAACCCGCGGAGCATTACATACAATTCCACGTCTGCATTTTTCATGTCTTCTTCAGTAAAACCGTTAAATGGACTATTCTCATCGATCGGATGAACAACTGTCCAGCTCATGGGCATGGATTCAACGCGGGTGCGTTCGAGGGTCAATGAAAAGTATTTGTAAACAGGTTCATTTTCTTCAAGGAGTTTTAATCCGGCGTTGACCCTGATCTCAAGATCGGTGAGTGAATGTTTGTCTTTAAACGCGGCAAACCGGAACATCAGCCCGGTAGAATTTTTAAAAGGACTGATCAATGCATGATCGCTGAAAGCCAGGTAGCTTCTTGGTTTGGAGAAACGGCCATAAATAAGACCGGTGGCGATCGCCAATGAAAGAAAGCCTGTCAGCGATTCAATGCTGGATACAATATTGGCGGCATCACCAACAGGATTAACGCGGCCATAACCAACCGTGGTGAATGTTTCTGTACTGAAATAAAAAAGTTCTTTAAAACTTTTCCAGTTGTCACCCTGCATCACGCCCTGCAATTGAGCCGTGCCGATCATGAAATAAATCCCTGTAAAAATGAGGTTGATGCAAAAATAAAACAGCAATATCACGCTGATAAATTTCCATAAGGGCAGATTGAGCATGTCATGAAAGAGGCTGAATCTTTTCCAGAAAGGCATTCCTTCTTTTACGAGATTGTAAGATCCGTCTTTGTTGATGAACCGGCCACCAAGATCTGTATTGCTGCTGCTGAATCCGGTATCATTATTTTGTTTGGAAAACGGGTTGGCCTTTTTATAGTGCGACATGAGATAAAGTTATTACCAATTCTGTAATTAAGCAATAGCAGGATTGGAAAAGAAAAGGAAACAAAATTAAAAGTGAATTTTACAAAATAAATCCTGGTATAATATTTAACCCTCGGTTTTAAAAAACTATTACTTACCAGGTAACAGTAATTTATATAACATCGACAGATATTGATCTGTTGTCTGCGCACCGCCACTACCCAATGCATCATATTTAGCCAGCACTTTTTCTTTGATCATCTGTTCCAGTGTTGTGCCTGCTTTAATTTTCGTTTCAACAATTGATGTGGTTTCTTTCAGCATGTTGATGTAATTGGAAAGATCCTGTTTTGTTGCGGGATCGCCGTGGCCGGGAATTACATGCGTTTCAGCCGGGATCATTTCAAGAATCTTATCCAGGTTGATGATCAGCTGTTTAATATTACCGCCGCCTTCCGTATACACAGCAGGGAACATGCCGAAGAAAAACATATCGCCCAGGTGCAGTATTTTCGATCGGGTAAAATAAATAACTGCATCCCCATCTGTATGTCCGTTCGGAAAGTGAATCATTTTTATATCCTCGCCATTGAAATGTAAAGTGAGGCTGTCGCTGAACGTTACTGCCGGCATCATAGCAGTTGTTGGTTTGGCAGCAGTATTTTTCTGCAATAAACGTTTGCTTACATTTTCATGGGCAATGATCACAGCACTGTGCCCGAACATTTTATTGCCTTCTATATGATCACTGTGAAAATGGGTATTGAGAATTATCCGGACAGGTTTACCTGAAACAGAATCCAATGTATGCTGCAGTTTGGCCGCCATAACCGCATACATATCATCCACCAGCAGAATACCGTCATCGCCTGCAGATGCTATAACATTACCACCGCCAAAACCATTTATACAATCCATAAAATATAATCCATGTTCGATTTGAATCAGGCGCACCGAAATAGAATCATCATTGTGAAAATGAGCAACGATCCGGGATTTTGTAAAAGCGTCAGTCGGAGCAACGATGTTTCCGGCAGAATTGATTTGCGCAAAAACATTTTGGGAAAGGCAGCTGAGCAGGAGGAGGGATTTCATCATAATCTTTAGTTGGTTTATAAATACCCGGTATGGATGCAGAATATTTATCCATAACATAAAACTGAAATGCTTCAGGATTTTTCAATCCGTTTCAACAGTTCTGGTATGCTATAATATTTTATTTTATCGCACCCTGAAAAAGAAAATGAATATTATAAAACAGCTTTTTACCGGCCTTCGTGCCTTTGCCCGAAAAACGTTAGCTTTGCCCCACAAAAAAAGAAGCGTTTAGTAATGAAGAACATCAGGAATTTTTGCATCATTGCACATATCGATCACGGAAAATCCACCCTTGCAGACCGGCTCCTCCAAACCACCAATACCATCAGTGAACGCGATATGCAGGCACAGGTACTCGATGATATGGACCTTGAAAGAGAGAAGGGGATAACCATTAAAAGCCATGCGATCCAGATCAATTACATGCAGGATGGAACAGAATATATCCTCAATCTTATTGATACTCCCGGTCATGTGGATTTCAGTTATGAAGTAAGTCGTGCATTGGCAGCATGTGAAGGAGCGCTGTTATTGGTAGACGCAACACAGGGCATTCAGGCACAGACTATCAGCAACTTATACCTTGCAATTGAAAATGATCTTGAGATCATTCCTGTTATCAATAAAATTGATATGGATGGTGCAATGATACCGGAAGTAACCGATCAGATCGTTGACCTGGTAGGCTGCAAAGCAGAAGATATTTTATTGGCCAGCGCCAAAAGCGGTATCGGTATTGAAGAAATACTGCATGCCATAGTTGCCCGCATTCCTGCTCCGAAAGGAGATCCGAATGCTCCTTTGCAGGCCCTGATATTTGACAGCGTGTTCAATAGTTTTCGCGGTATCATCGTTTATTACCGTATCAAGAATGGCAAGATCAGGAAAGGCGATAAAGTAAAATTTTACAGTACCAACCAGGAATATGAGGCGGATGAAGTGGGCATCCTGAAATTGAAATTGGATCCAAGAAAGGAAGTTACCTGCGGTGATGTAGGCTATATTATTACCGGGATCAAAAATGCGAAGGAAGTAAAAGTAGGAGATACACTTACAACCGTGCTAAATCCTACACAGGAATATATCAAAGGTTTTGAAGAAGTAAAACCGATGGTATTTGCAGGAATTTTTCCCGTGGATACAGATCAGTTTGAAGAACTGAGAGATTGCATGGAAAAGCTGCAGCTTAATGATGCGTCTTTAACTTTTGAACTGGAAACCTCGCAGGCATTGGGTTTCGGGTTCCGTTGCGGATTTCTTGGATTACTGCACATGGAGATCATCCAGGAAAGATTAGAAAGGGAATTCAATCAGACCGTGATCACAACGGTTCCGAACGTAAGTTTTATTGCTTACACGACCAAGGGCGAAAAGATCATGGTTAACAATCCTGCTGAATTGCCTGATCCCAGCCGTACTGAAAGGATAGAAGAACCTTTCATTAAAGCGCAGATCATTACGAAGCCGGAATACATCGGTAATATCATGACGCTTTGCATTGGCAAACGGGGTAACCTTATTCACCAGGGCTATCTTACTACCACCCGTGTTGAACTGACTTTTGAAATGCCGCTTACAGAAATTGTATTTGATTTTTATGATAAACTCAAATCGCAGACACGCGGTTATGCATCCTTTGATTATCATCCGATAGGCTATCGCGACAGTGATATAGTGAGAATGGATATTTTACTGAACAATGAAAAAGTGGATGCATTGAGTGCACTCATTCACAGGGCAAGGTCGCAGGAATTTGGCCGTAAGCTTTGTGAAAAATTAAAAGAGTTGCTTACCCGCCAGCAGTTCTCGATAGCGATACAGGCAGCGATCGGCGCCAAAGTAATTGCCCGGGAAAATATCAGTGCGATGCGTAAAGACGTTACCGCTAAATGTTATGGTGGTGATATCAGCCGTAAAAGAAAATTACTGGAAAAACAAAAAGAAGGAAAGAAGCGTATGCGCCAGATCGGCAACGTAGAAGTGCCGCAGGAAGCTTTTTTAGCAGTGTTGAAACTGGATGATTAAGAAGAGTTGACTGTTGTTGGTTGACAGTTGACAGTAAGAATCAGAATTCGTGTAATTGTTTTTGATTCCCGCCTGAATGACAAGTCGGGCAGGCGTGTAATTCGTGTTTAAAGAAAGTTGACAGATGACAGTTGTCAGTTGACAGGAAGAATCGGAATCCGTGTAATTAGTTTTAATTCGTGTAATTCGTGTTTAAAAATTAGTGTTATGGAATTGTATTTTGAAATACTTGCAGGTTTTGTAACCAAAGAAAACAATACTCCTGTAACCGGCGATTACAAGGTTCGCATGTACAATACTGATTTTTTCGGTGATGAATACATGGCTGAAAGTGCACTGAATGAAAAGGGCATGGCTTGTTTCAGGTTTCCTCATGATGCTTTTTTAGAATGGGATATTGAACGTCATGCCGATTTTTATTTTGTGCTGTATAAATCGGGTAACAAAGTTTTTCATACCAAACTGGAAGAAAAAGATATCGCAGACCTTACCAAATTAAAAGTAGGGGATAAAGAAATGGTGGAGCTTGGGAACTTTGAAGTAGAGGAAATATCAGCAGCATAGCTGGCTAATTAGTTTCTTACTATTGATAAGCCGCATTATTACAATCAGATGAATCTTTCTTGACTGCTGCTTTCAATTCGTTCAGCTGACCGGCATTTACAATTACTACATGCCCTGTCAGAACCAATTTTTTTCTTATAACATCCTGGGTGGTCATGGCTTGTTTTTTTACAGTATCATCCGGCTGAACCAGTTGAATTTCTCCTTTGGTCATTTCCGGTACCACCCGAGTCGAAACCATTCCTTTTGTAGTATTACAAACATTGTTTTTATTTACAACCGTTGTATCAATTGATGTAAGATTTACTTTGCTTTTAACCGTAAAAGCAGAGTCTCCGATAATATGCGGTGAATCTGAACCAGGAATAACAGTTCTGTTACCGGAAGATACTGGAACTCCCATTGTTCTTTCTGACTGAACTGAAATATCCGGTTTGATACTGGTATCACAGGAAAAAAGTGTAGTGCTGAAAACGATCAGGCAGGCCGCCAGGAAACGTTTCCACAATGGCATTGATAACCCCAACAGCTCAACAGGTAATTCAATGCGGTTATTTGTTATTTGCCGGTTGTTGAATCTTCCACATACATGATCTTCCTTTTTATTCAGAAAGAAAAACTTCACTTCATCATCATTCATGTTTGTAAAATCGACAACCGTTTTAGCGCAGCTTAAACAATGTCTGCCCTGCCCATCGGGTTTCATTGCATTCCAGTCTTCATGACAAGGTTTGGGAATCGAAATCTTCAGCATAGCATTTTTTTAGAAACACTGAGATGCAGGAAATCGGGTTAATCCACAATGATTAATTTCTGATGTGATGATTTGCGAATGTGGTTTCTTTAAAACTATGATCTAAAATTTACAACTCCGAATCGGTATGATGTGAGACTGAACCTGATGAGCCTTCCCACAGGATGTGAATGAATGGATGGACTGTTAAGTCAAAAAAAAGTTGATAGCGTTGAAAAAGTTGATAATGGTTTTTAGTACACAACAGTATTTGTATTTCATCATCAAATTACCAAATCACCAAATCTTCACATCAGCCTTTGGGCTTTTTCTTCACAGGTGTTTTGGGTTTTACAACTGCAGGTTTTGTGACCGGTGTTTTATTTTCAGGCGTTTCATCTTCTACTTCGCCATTGTTTTTAAGTTTTGTTTTATCGATCGTACCATCATCACTCCGGAGTGGCGAGGGCACAGGTTCTTTGCCTTCAGGCGTTACATAATGAAAAACTTTTTCAACGTGTACCCATTTGCCGTTTCGCCATTTGAAACCTTCATAATCACCATCGCCCACTAAAGTATATTTTTTATTGATCTCGCCGGTCTCAGATATAAGGTGTTCCATCACGATCATATCAAGTTCATCATCATAAGTGAGCCTGGGGCCGGCTTCTTTTTTATATTCCATCACATAACGACTCACACTTGATCTGAAAATGGAATCTTCTTCAAAACTGAAATAACGGCCACCAAACAAGGGTTCACCATTATTGAAAGTAAGTATCTCAATTATTTTTCGGCTGCTCCGGATATTATTTTCATCATAACCCAGCAGGGTATAAATATTCTCGGCGCCTTTTTTCTTTTGAATGATCTTGTAATAAACAGCGCCCATCCAGGCCTTATTGTTACCCGTTGTATCCGCAAAACCAATGGTGTTATCAGAGCGGTCGCTGAGTGGTAATAATTTCAATGAGCCATCATCTGTATGTAACTGAATAGCACCGTGCTGACGGATCCTGTTGTCATCCACCACCAGTTGCCAGGTGTAAATACGGAAACTGCTATCGGCCGGACACAACATGGAAATGGTGACGAGTGAATCGAAGGGATACTGAAAAGAATGCGGACTGTTCAAAGCTCTTACAAATATCCTGGTAAACGCACTATCCGCTTTCACGCGATCTTCTTTTGTGCGCCCCTGAATAATATTCAGCGCAAGATCCTTCATTGAATCTTCTTTTTTAGTAAAGAATAATTGATCTGCTTTACTCAGGCGTTGAGCTGTAAGGGAAAATGTGAACAGTAATAAAATAATGAGCGGCGTGATCTGCTTCATGCTGTGAATTTAGACAATTGTTTAACAAGCGCGCAGCAAAAATATTGTCCTGTTAAATTTTTTAACTAGAAGTTATAGGTTGTAAGTAATACGTTTTAAGCAGGCGTCAAGAAAATTGTTGTATTTGACTTAGAACTTATTACTTATGGGCATCTCTAAAAACCTATCTTTTGTTTTGACCTCACCTTTAATTCCTCTCCCAAGGAGAGGAAAAGGATGGTTTTAGAGATGCTGTTATAACTTAACCCTCTCAAGCTCCTTTGCAAATTGAATAAGGCTGTCAAAAACAAAATCAATACGATGATCTTTTAAGTCTACTTCAGGTCTTGTTGTAGGAAGAAACACGGTAATAGCACCGAGATTGCGTCCAAACTGCATATCGCTGAGTGTATTTCCCACCATAATGGTCTTACTGAAATCAATTGCCGGAAAATCTTTTTGTGCCTGCAGGCCCATGCCCGTATTGGGTTTGCGGTTACTGCTCAGTTCATCTACATCAGGACAAAAATAAATTTTATCTATTCTGCCGCCAGCCGCTTGTAACGCTTCCACCAGATTGCGGTGGATTAATTCAAGATCGGCCAGTTTTGTTATTCCTTTGCCGATGCCGCGCTGGTTGGTAATGATGATCGTATATTTAAAGACGGACGAAAATATTTTCACTGCTTCTTTAACAGCTTTATAAAAAACAAATTCATCCCAGGTATGGATATAATCTTCATGTTTTTCTTCATTGATCACGCCATCACGATCTAAGAACAAAGTCCAGGAAGCATCTATTTTTGGTAAAACTTTCATGAAACTGTTAAGTTATAAGTAGTAAGTTTATGTGATGGCAATAAAAAAATTGAATTAATAAACAGCCCAGAATTTTTAATTTTTAATTTTTAATTCATGCTGCGCTCTTGCATAATCTTCCGGAATGCCAATGTCGATAAAATATTTATCCTGCACCAAACCATACATTTTTCTTTCGTTGTAATATTGTTCTAAATAATTTTTTTCAAAAGAAAATTTATCCGGAAATGGTTTTTTTAAAAAGCTTTCGACATTTAATGCATATATACCGCCATTGATGAGACCGCTCGCATAAAATTTTTTTTCTTTAAAACTGCTGATCTTTCCTTTATCATCGAGCGTAACAACACCATATCTTTCAAAATCAACCATTGGTTTCAATGCAATTGTGCAATCAGCCTGATGTCTTTCATGTAATGCGGCCAAGGCCAGAACATCAATGGAAAATAAAGTATCGCCATTTACGATCAGCACATTTTTTTCTGTTGACTTTGCACACGCGAGTTTGATTGCGCCGCCGGTTCCAAGAGGTTCCTGCTCAATTGCATATTGAACGTTAAGGTTTGAATACTGATCCTTGATATAATCTTCGATCAGCTCGTGTTTATAACCGAGAGAGAATATAAATTTATTAATCCCCTGTTGCTCTAGCCAGCTGATCACATAATGCAGGAAAGGTTTACCGTCAACTGCGGCCATGCATTTCGGTTGGTCTGCCACCACGCTGCGCAATCTTGTTCCAAGGCCGCCAGCTAATATAATGACTTCATTGATCATCCGAAATATTGTTCTTCAACCAGCTGGCAGATGATATGTCCGAGCATAATATGACTTTCCTGTATACGTGGAGTATCGGAAGAAGGCACATTAATGAGATAATCAGAGAGGTCTTTCAGTTTTCCACCGGTATCGCCGGTAAAACCGATATTGATCATTCCTTTTTCCCTCGCTGTTTCAAAAGCATTTACAATATTGTTGCTGTTGCCTGATGTACTAAGTCCTACCAATACATCACCTTTATTACCGATGCCTTTTATGAGACGGCTGTAGATCACATCAAAACTGTAATCATTGGCTACGGCCGTTAAGTAAGAAGTATTGCAATGGAGCGCTTCTGCAGGCAATGCGTCGCGGTTGGTATAAAATCTTCCGCTGAATTCAGCAGCCATGTGTTGTGCATCAGCAGCACTGCCACCATTTCCACAAAACAAAACCTTGTTACCGTTTTTAAATGCAGATACGATTGTTTTCACACAATCATCAACGGTTTGCAGCAGACCTTTATTATTTAATACCTGTTGTTTGGTATCAATAGAAGCCTGTATGATGGATGTTATTTTTTCGTTCATGTTGAAAATATAATGTGGACAAAGATAAAACTTATTGGGGAGTGTTCATATTCGATTCATCGAACAAAATGATCATCGATAATTGAATATCATTTCAACAGGTTGCATTTATAAATTCAGGTATTGCTACTCATACAAAATATTCATTTGCAACTTAGCGCCAGTTCGGCTATCGCAAGACTGTCACCATATGTTGCTGCCTGCCTGAATTCGCTGCAGGCTTCGTTTTTGTCTTTGCCACCCAACCAGCAGAGACCCATCATGTAATGGCATTCTCCAAGATTATAATTTTCATTAAGGCATTGTTTGAAGTCAACATAAGCACGCCTGTTGTGTCGCGCCGAATAATAAGCAAGTCCTCTCGCATAAAATATTTCACGTCCTGGAATATCAAAAGAGGCAGCTTCGTTCATTATCCCGTTTTTATTTAGGTCGATAATGATCTGTGGCTTTAATGTGTCTGATGGATCGTCTGCACCTTTCGTTACAAATGCTTTATTGTAATATTCAATGGCTTTTTCAAAGTGTTGTTTTCTATCTTCTATAAGTCCAATATAGTAAAGCGCCGTAGTATTTCTATTGTCGATTTTGAGTAGTTTGTAATAGTCATTTTCGGCCAGACTATCCTGATTTATTTGCTCATAACAGTATCCTCTCTGTAGATAAGCATTTTTTAGTGTGGGGTCTTTTAAAATAGCTTTGTCAAGCAGCAGGATTGCTTCATTATATTTCCTTTTTTCGGCTATATCTAAGGACGATCTGTAGTAGTCTTTAGCAGAACTACCAACGCAGCCCGTAAAAAAAAAGGCTGAGAAAATAAATATAGAAAGCGATTTGTTCATCGATTGACTTGCAACGGTCATATCAGAAAATATTAATAATACAGTTGTTTGGTAAGAATAGATGCTTTAATGATGCTGCTTATTTTTTCATTCATGATATCATTACTTTAATTGCGGAGCAAAGATAAATATTATAAGCTGTCTCTACACGTTAGCTGCCCGATCGTAAACTTTTTCGGGAAGAGCCAAAAATTTGGACTATATAACAAAATTGATTAGTTTTACTGACTCCTTTAAATGTCTGTTATCCTCTACAAAAGTCATTTTATTTTATTAGTCAATTGATTTTATTAATCAGATGATTTTTTGACCCTTAATACAGCAGTATGAGAAATTTCTTTTTGACGATCATTGCAATTACTGCAATATCTGTAACATTTTCTGCGCAGAATGGAATCGGGATCGGAACAGCTACGCCAGACAGTTCTGCCGAGTTGGATGTATTTAGTTCAACTAAAGGACTTTTGCTTCCCCATATTGCATTAACAGCCAGCAATGTAGCATTACCCGTTTTAGTTCCCACTACTGGTTATTAATATATAATACGGCAACAGCTGGGATATCTCCCAACAACGTTATTCCCGGATATTATTATTGGAACGGTACAAAATGGTATCCTGTAGTTAATAAAGGAACAAATCCTGGGGATATGCAATATTGGGATGGCAGCAAATGGATTATCATTCCTATCGGCACACAGGGACAAACGCTCACTGTTTGCAGTGGAGTTCCTACCTGGACATCTTCAGGTTCATGCCCTGCAACCATATCAGTACTTTCTCCAATCAATAATGCATACGAAGGTTTTATCAGTAGTTATGATCCAACTCTGTGGCAAACCGGCCCGGAATTATTGATTGGATACTGGACGATTGGCGGAAATCCAATAGTACTGAGGGAGCAATTGAAATTTGACTATAGTGTTATTCCTGTAACGGCTGTTATAGACAGTGCTTATTTATATCTTTATTCAGACTCTACACCCCAATATGGAAATGGTGTGGACCCCATGTTTGGATCTGCAAACAGTGCATCCATCACACGACTTACAACTCCATTTACATTACCAACGCCTTATACATGGAATAGCCCGCCGGCTTTTACAACTGTTAATCAGGCTACTATTCCTCAAAGTAATTCTTCTTTTGAAAACAGTACGATCAATGTAACTAATCTTGTTAAAGATATGATCGCAACCAATAACTACGGATTTTATATGAAACTGAATACTGAATCAGTGTATAATATCCGTCAATATGTATCCAGCAATGATCCGAATATCAGCAGACGGCCAAAACTCGTTATCTACTATCATTAATATTTTTATCAGAATAAATAAAGCCCTTTGTTTTTTGCAAAGGGCTTTATTTATGGTCGATTGTTATGATTTATATCGTCCATGAAGTAAGACCGTACTTGGTGAAATTATATTGTTTGATTTCACCGCCGAAACTGTTCAACGTTTCTATAACCGAATGCCTGCTGTTGCCCGGGCAATAGAAAATCATAAAGCCGCCGCCGCCGGCACCGCTGATCTTACCACCCGTTGCCCCTGCTTTTTTTGCTGCATCATATATTTCTTCAATTCTGGTATTGCTGATATTGGCTGCCATCAATCTTTTTTGCTGAAATCCAAAATCCAGTATCTCGCCGATCTGCGGCAGTTGTCCTCTCAACATCGCTTCTTTCATTTGCCTTGCCTGTTCTTTTAACTGGTGCATGGCTTCGATGCTGCCTGCATTATTATCGTTCACATTTTTCACCTGCTCTTTAATGATGCCCGCGCTCTCGCGACTGGTAGCAGTAAAATACAATACCAGGTTATTCTGCAGTTCATGCATATATTCAGGACGGATGCGCAATGGATTTACGATCACTTTATCATCCGAAGAAAATTCCATATAGTTTACGCCACCGAATGTTGCTGCATACTGATCCTGACGACCACCGGCCAGTTGCAGGTCTTCCCTTTCAATGCAATATGCATAATGTGCGATATCATATTCGCCCATGGGCAGTTTCAGCATTTCTACAAAAGCACCAATAACGGCAACGACCAAGGTAGAAGAGGTTCCTAATCCTGAACCTGCAGGTGCATCAACAAAAGTAGATAATCGAAATCCTTTTTGCGGAACGCCATATTCCTGCTGGATGCGGTTATACACACCTTTCAAAAGATCAAGCGTGCCATTGATTGGAAGCTGTTTACTCCATTCAAATTCCTGAACTTCTTTTCTGTCCAGTGCCTGCACAATGATTTTATTTTCCGGAAGCATTTCAATACTGGCATAGGCGGATAAAGAAACCGTTGCATTTAAAATGGCTCCGCCGAATGTATCGCTGTACGGACTAACATCTGTACCACCTCCGGCTAAACCAATGCGTAAAGGAGCTTTACTTCTGTGGATCATGGAAAAAGGTTTAAGAAGTTGAAAAGGTTTAAAGTTTTTTTAATTCAAAACAGGTTCTCGAAAAATCTGCACATTAAACATTAAACTTTCGGTTCAATATTTTTTGTTCTCCACTCGCTATTTTATTTCAATCCGGCAATACTGATAATCGCCTCTGTCATCACTGTCCAGCTGTATTTTTTCTTTTCTTCCCGCAGGTAAGGTAAAAAATAGTTTTCGCCTTTCTCAAAATATTCAATGATCTTTTCTGCAATGGAATCTGCATTGGGTTCTGCAACAAGACCAACTTTATTATCAGGTACCAATGAAGGAAGTCCTCCCACATTTGTAACGATCATCGGCTTTTCAAAATGATAGGCGAGGGGCGTAACGCCGCTCTGGGTCGCATTCCGGTAAGGTTGTATCACCACGTCGGCAGCACATAAATAATATTTCACTTCGCTGTCAGGAATAAAATCAGTATGCAGAATGAGACTGTCTTTAATATCAAGTCTTTCTATCTGTTCCTCGAATGGTTTCCGGTCCTCATAAAATTCACCGGCGATCAGTAATTTTAAATTTTGTATTTTATATTTTGTATTTATCAGATGCATCGAATCTAACAGAATATCCAAGCCTTTATATTTTCTTATAAAACCAAAGAAGAGCAGGACTGATTCTTCTTTTTCAATTTTTAAATGCTTTCTAGCTTCTTCTTTTGAAATGATATCGCCAAAATTATCATACAAAGGATGCGCAACAAATTTTGCCGGTTTTTTAATATTGAATAAAGGAAGATCGGCCAATACTTTTTCACTCATAGTAATGAAAGCATCAACGGGTTTTACAAAATATTTTGTAAAGGGTTTGTCACCAAAACGTTTTTCATGCGGGATGATATTATCGGCAATGCATACCACCTTTGTATGATTATTTTTTTTTACCCTTCGTAGGATAGTGCCGAGACAAGGGCCCATAACAGGTAGCCAGTAACGGACTACGATAAGGTCTGGTCTTTCTTTTTTTAAATGATTACCTGTTTTTAACCAGTTGAAAGGATTTACAGAATTGATGCAAACCCTGATATCAATATCTTCCGGCTTCGGTTCTGATGAAAACTGAGTTATGCCCGGAAATAAAAACCCGGGATATTGTAACGAGAAAGTATAAATGGTCACGGAATGCCCTTGCTGCTGAAACTCCTTCGCAAGGCGCTCGTCATAAGAAGCAAGCCCACCGCGGAGCGGATGTGCCGGGCCGATGATCACGATCTTCATAGCCCAAGCTTTTCTTCTACCAGGTAATTGTTTCTTT
This sequence comes from Ferruginibacter sp., assembly GCA_040003235.1. Taxonomy (GTDB): domain Bacteria; phylum Bacteroidota; class Bacteroidia; order Chitinophagales; family Chitinophagaceae; genus Ferruginibacter. Next base: position 23,058 of record JBDUCW010000060.1, read on the forward strand.
CAGGAGAGTTGCGTGAGATCAGTTCACCGATAAAACCCGCAAGGAATAATTGTGAACCGATGATCATCGCCAGTATTGCAAAATAAAACAAAGGTCTTTGCGTCATGCCAACACTATCAAAAAAGAATTTTGAAATGGCGAGATAGGTAAAGATGGTAAGTCCTGATAAAAAAAACAGCGTGCCCCACAATCCAAAAAAATGCATGGGTCTTTTTCCAAATTTGCCTACAAAGAAAATAGTCATCAGGTCGAGAAAACCATTTACAAAACGGTTCCACCCAAATTTAGTGACGCCATATTTTCTTGGCCGGTGCTCAACAACTTTTTCGCCGATCTTTTTAAAGCCCGACCATTTGGCAAGTACCGGAACATACCGATGCATTTCCCCATACACTTCAATGCTCTTCACTAATTTTCTGCGATAGGATTTGAGACCGCAGTTGAAATCATGCAGCTTGATACCGCTCATGCTCCTGGCCGCAGCATTGAAGAATTTGGAAGGAATATTTTTGCTGAAAGTATTGTCGTATCGTTTTTTCTTCCACCCACTCACCATATCAAAGCCGTCATCGATGATCATCTTTCTCAGGTCCGGGATTTCATCAGGACTATCCTGCATATCAGCATCCATCGTAATGATCACTTCTCCTTTGGACGCTTTGAAACCTTCGTTGAGTGCAGCGCTTTTACCGTAATTGCGCTGGAATTTAATTCCCCGGATATTTGAATTGGCTACACGCAATTCATTAATTACTTTCCATGAATCATCGGTGCTGCCATCATCTACAAAAAGAATTTCGTAAGAATAATTATTCTCTTTCATAACACGTTCTATCCACGCCGAAAGTTCGGGAAGTGATTCTTCTTCATTCAGCAGCGGTATTACAATTGAGAGATCCATTTTATAACACTAATTTTTAAGCACGAATTACACGAATTTTAAAGCACAGATTACACGAATTAAAATTAATTACATGAATTATGATTCTTACTGTCAACTGACAACTGTCATCTGTAAACTTTCTTTAAACACGAATTACACGCCTGCCCGACTTGTCATTCAGGCGGGAATCAAAAACAATTAGACGAATTCTGATTCTTACTGTCAACTGTCAACCAACAACAGTCAACTGTCCTAAACCTCATTTCTTTTCTGTGTAAAAAAAGCAGATCCGATCCCCGTGATCAATGCACCAATAACAAGGTATTGGAACAATGAAAAGCCGGCCTGAAAGATACTATAATTTTTTCTAAAACTTTTTACCGCCTCCTCAATCTCAGCCGGCGTTTTATCTTTGCCTGCGATAAGGTTTTCTCTTAATGGTCCAACCATTTCATCAATGTGCATGCGATAAAAAATATAAGTATGTATCACCATAAATAAAGTAACCACGATGAAACAACGAAAACCCTGGTTAAAGAATTCCTTGAATTTATTATCATGAAGGCCTGATCTCTTAAAATCAAATAAGGTCCATAAAATACCGCCGGTATAGATAAGATAAATGAGATAAATAAAATTATCCGATTTAAACTTTGAATTAAAAGCAATATACAGCGTTGCGATCATGATAATCCCGGTGATGACTCCCTTTATTGTTGCGTTGATCTGTTTCATGTTTATGTAAACGAAGACAGGAATTGATTACCAGCCCCGCATTTTCAGCAATTAAAAAAATTGTTGTTTTGTTCCGTTAATAATTCCTTTTACTTTCCCCCTGAGCATTTTGCTGATGAAGGGACTGTTCTTTGATCTAGACTGAATATCTTTTTCTTCAAATAAAAAGTCTTTGGCGGGATCGAAAAGCGTTATACATGCTTTTTGATGTTCTTCTAACGGTGGCGAAACAATCCCGAAAATATTCCGTGCGGCAGTTGTCTGCATCTGTACAAAATCGCCGACCGGCAAACCAATGCTCATCATAGCGGAGAACATTGTCTGCAAACCAATCATACCATATTTGGCATATTCAAATTCACAGATCTTATTGTCCCAGTTTTGCGGCAGATGATGTGAAGCGATACAATCAATACTACCGTTAAGCAGTGCCTGCTGTATTGCCATCATATCTGCACGGCTGCGCAAAGGTGGGTTTACTTTTAAATTCGTATCGTAAGTTACCAGGTCCTCATCGCAGAACAGCACATGGTAAGGCGTTACCGAGCAGGAAATATGCAATCCTTCTTTTTTTGCGTTATTGATCAGTTCAATTCCTTTTGCTGTAGAAACGGCCGTGATATGCAGTTTCGAACCACTGTAACGAAGTAATTCAATATCTCTTGCGATCATCAGTTCTTCTGCGATAGCAGGTTTGCCGGGCAATCCGAGCTGTGTACTGATGATGCCTTCATTGATGAGTCCATGGGTGCCGATGCTTTTATCATCCGGCATCTGGATGATCGTTCCATCAAATGCCTGTACATACTGAAGTGCTTTTAAAAGAATGCCGGGCGATTGCAATGCATTGATGCCATCTGAAAAAGCCACAGCCCCCGATTGTTTCATGTCATACATTTCGGCCAGCTCTTTTCCTTCTGTATTTTTTGTAACAGATCCAATGGGCAGCAGGTTTACCGGAAGCACTGCCGACCGCTGCAGAATATATTCAACCTGCGATTTATTATGAACTGCCGGGTTGCTGTTGGGCAAAACTAACACGTCTGTAAAGCCGCCGGCAGCAGCAGCCATGGCACCGGATTCAAGCGTTTCTTTATATTCATAACCGGGATCACAAAAGTTTGAAAAAATGTCCATCCACCCAATACTTGCATGAAGCCCGGGTTCATTTATAACAAGGTCAGCTTTTTCATTGATTGAATCTGCAATGCTGCTGATCATACCATCCT
>JBDUCW010000061.1:0-25887 GCA_040003235.1 Ferruginibacter sp.
ATCCAGAGATGCCTATATCAATGCAGTGGATGGCGATACCAGCAACGACTACCAGATTCCTGAACCTTATCACAGCGTATTAAATAATCCGCAACGCATCCGCACTTTCCGCAACCAGGTAAGACAGAACGTAGATTATTCCGTGCTTTTCTTTATTGCGTTCTGGGGACTGAATGTTGCCGACGCTGCCGTAGATGCGCATTTAAAAACCTTTGATGTTAGTGATGATCTGAGTCTGCAGATCAAAGCCGGCTACTCTCCTATGGCCAATACAAATGGATTGAGCCTGGTACTGAATATCGGTAAGCGGAAATAGTTTTGCCCCCAGCCCCTGAAGGGGAGTTCGATCACTCATAAAAAATGTTTGTCTTCATTCGTAATTCAACATTCCTTGTTCCTTGTTCAATATTTACCTCACTTTCTTATTCCTTATTTTTTATTTCTTATTTCTTATTTGTATTTTGTATCATGAATATCGGATTAATCGGTTATGGTAAAATGGGAAAAGCCATTGAAGCGATCGCTTTAAAAAAAGGGCACAGTATCCCATTAAAAATAGACTTGGACAATGCGCATGAACTCACCGAAGATAACCTGCGCAAATGCGATGTGGTGATTGAATTTACCGGTCCGCACAGCGCCGTACAAAACCTGAAGACCTGTATCAACGCAGGTATTCCCGTTGTATGCGGCAGTACAGGCTGGCTGCAGCATTGGGACGAAATAAAAAATTTGTGCGAAGCGGGGAACAGTACTTTGCTGTATGCGAGTAATTTCAGCATCGGGGTAAATATTTTTTTTGAGATCAATAAAAAACTGGCGCAGCTCATGAGTCATCATCAGGAATATGATGTGAGTATGGAAGAGATCCATCACACCCAGAAAAAAGATGCCCCCAGCGGAACAGCCATCACGCTTGCAGAACAGATTATGGCAGCTGTAAAAAATAAAACGCATTGGACCAATGAAACGGCCATTGATAAAAATCAATTGTCCATCATCAGCAAACGTATTGATCCGGCACCCGGCACACATACCGTAAAATATCATTCGGCTGTTGATGATATCGAGATCATTCATACCGCCCACAGCCGCGAAGGCTTTGCTGCAGGTGCTGTAATGGCGGCTGAATTTTTACAGAATAAAAAAGGTATTTTTAACATGAAAGACGTTTTGGGAATTTAACCGTTTTGATTTACCTGAATATTAAACCTGAACATTCCATCATGCGCAAATCCGTTATCAGCCTGCTATTGTTATGGCTTTCCGTTTCGCAGCTTCATGCGCAAACCAATAAAACTATCGATAGTATAGAAAAAGCCATTCAGAACCAGAAGGATACTATTCTGGTAAAAAGTTACAACGAACTGACCTGGCAATACCGCAATGTAAATAAAGACAAGGCCATTAAATATGGCAATAAGGCCATTGAACTTGGTAAACAATTCAATTTTAAAAAAGGAATTGCACAGGCCTACAATGATCTCGGTATTATTTATTATGATCGCCAGGATTTTGATACGGCCATCTTTTTATATCAGCAGGCTTTTCCGATCAGGATGGAACTGAAAGATGATAAAGGTGTTGCAGCTTTATATAATAAGATCGGTATCGTGTATCAGAAAGAAGCAAAATTTGATTCTGCACTGAACTATGCACAGAAAGCGCTGCAATTGTATGAAAAAATAAATGACAAGGTCGGCATTTCTTATTCTCTTAATAATATCGGTATTGTAAACCAGAACATGGGGAATGTAGACAAAGCCCTTCAGTACCAGGAACAATCAATTGCCATCAAGGAAGAAATTCATGACCGGCTTGGGCTTGCGGGCTCTTATATCAATGTTGGAAATATTTATGTCATCAAGAAAGATATTGAAAAAGCAAAAGAATATTATGCGAAGGGAGAACAGATGAGCCGCGAAATCGGCGATCCTGAATATCTTTCCAATTCGCTTAATAATATTGCCAGCATGTACGAAAAGGTTGGCGATTATAAAAAAGCTTTCCCGCTTGCAGAAGAATCTTTTGCACTTCGTTCCAAACTCGGTGATACAAAAGGCCAGGTAAGCTGTCTCGTGAACATGGGAAATATTTTAAAGAGCGACAAACAATATAAACCTGCTGAAGAAAAATTCCTGCAGGGTTTAAAACTTGCAGACACTTTATCTTCCTGCCTTCCCGAAAAAGCAAAAATCTATGACGGGCTCTCCCAATTGTATGAAGCTACGGGTGATTATAAAAAGTCAACCGAAATGGCAAGACTAACAGTTCAGTACAACGATTCTATTTATACCGCCGACATGAACAAACAGTTTTCAGAAATGGAAACCAAATATCAAACTGCAAAAAAAGATAAAGAGATACAGCAGCAGCAACTGGAGATCACACAGAAAAAATATGAACTGGTAAAAAAACAATATTGGCTGTATGGTTCTATCGGCCTGGCATTGCTGGCAGGATTGCTCGGTTATTCTTATTACCGCAGGTATAAACTCCGGCAGGAAAAAAAGCTGCAGACCGAAGTGATGAAACAGCAGGACATTGCCACCAAAGCCGTGATCGTTGCCGAAGAGAACGAACGCCGGCGCATTGCAGCTGAATTGCACGACGGTGTTGGGCAAATGATGAGTGCCGCCAAAATGAACCTCTCTTCTTTTGAAAGTGAGTTACCGTTCGCTTCGGAGGGCCAGAAACTTGCTTTTGAAAAAGCATTGAGCCTTGTTGATGAAAGCTGTAAGGAAGTAAGAAGCGTAAGTCACCAGATGATGCCGAACGCGTTATTAAAAAGCGGGCTCGCCAGTGCTATCCGCGAATTCATTGATAAGATCGACAGCCGTGTTATAAAGATCAACCTGCATACAGAAGGACTGAATGACCGGCTCGACAGCAATACAGAAACTGTTTTGTACCGCGTGATACAGGAATGCGTGAACAATGTAATTAAACATTCCGGTGCCAGTCATCTTGATATTTCATTGATCAAAGATGAAGACGGTGTTGCAGCTACTGTAGAAGATAACGGTAAAGGTTTTGACAATACCGATAAAGATAAATTTGAAGGTATCGGATTAAAAAATATCATGACAAGGGTTCAATATCTGAAAGGAACAGTTGATTTTGATTCATCACCGGGTAAAGGAACGCTGGTGGCAATACACGTTCCCAATAATTAAAATATTTCTATTACTTAATATGAATTCATTAGTTTTGGAAACCTGACGCACATGAAGCATAAAAAAATATCCCTTGCCATTGTAGATGATCACCAGATTGTAATTGATGGATTGAAATCCCTTCTCCACGGTCATGATCAGTTCACTGTTGTTCACGAAACCATTCACCCACAGGAGGTTTGCGGTTTACTGGAAAAGAAACCAGTGGACATTTTACTCACCGATATTATGATGCCGGGCCTGAACGGAATGGAACTGGCAAAAGCAGTCCGTAAAAACTTTCCGGAGATAAAAATACTGGCTTTGTCGATGAGCGGACAGGGCGACCTGGTGAACCAGATGATCGATGATTCTGATATTTCAGGTTATGTGCTTAAAAATATCGGCAAACAGGAATTACTGACAGCTCTTGAAAAAATTTACAACAACGGCATTTATTTCAGTGAAGAAGTATTGCAGGAAATGACCAAAGCCAGTGAGCTGAAAAAAGAAACCATTGAAGTAAATCTTACCGCCAGGGAAATTGAGATCATTCAACTGATAGAAAAAGAATACAGCAATAAAAAAATTGCAGAAGGTTTATTCCTCAGCGAAAGAACAGTGGAAACGCACCGGAAAAATATTTTCCGTAAGACAAGCACCAACAGCGTGATCGGGCTCATCAAATATGCGTACGAGCATAAACTTATTTAATTACTGCATTGATACATTGTTGAATTGTTGTTTTGAAGTCTGATATTTCAAAAAACATCTGATATCGAATTCTATGACCAATAACAGAATTTTTAAAAATGTTGATTTAGTAACAATACGCAATAAAAAAGCCCTGCAGAAGCAAGGCTTTTTTAATAAGGAAATTTTTTATTTTAGAAAGCATACCCAAGTGAAACACCTAATGCCGGTAATGCACCGCTGAATTTTGTATATTCAACTCCATTGTTTCCTTTGATCTTTCCACCGGCATAATAGTTAACACCGCCGAACAGGTCAAGCGAAAAACCGCTGTTCCATACCCATTGGTTACCAACTATTCCTTTGATTGTAAAACCTGAACCGGTAACGGTTTCTGTTGGATCTTTTACTTTTACTGAATAAAATCCAACGCCAGGCTGAACATAAAAGCCTTCAGGAGCTGATTTGGAATTGCTTACATAATATTTATAATCAAGGCCCGCACCTAAGTTGGTATATTTAACACCCCCAACACTGAGTCCGCCGAAAGCTACGTCTACCTGTAAGGACGACTTTTCATTTAATACTCTTTCAAAAGAAACGTTGGCGCTACCGAATAACAACCCAAGCGGGTTAATTTTTATTACATTCATTTTGTCCGGGCCATCGCTGTGACCGCCTTTGTACTGTGCGAAGGAAACTGTTGTTGCTGTCATAGCAAAAAGGAATACGAATACTTTTTTCATGTTACGAGTTTTAGGTTTATTAAAGTTGCTGCAAATAAAATATAAAACAATAGAACCGCAAAATTATTTGTGCTGAGTTATTATAGCAGACCGCAAATTTTATCAGGATGCAAGGTTTTCCAGCATATCGTTGCACATGCTGCTGATATCATATTCTTCTTTCCATTGCCAGTCATTTCTTGCAACGGTATCATCAATACTCTGCGGCCAGCTGTTGGCAATGTTTTGCCGGGAATCCGGTTTATAAGTTATCGAGAAATCAGGAATATGCTTTTTAATTTCTGCTGCAATTTCTTTGGGAGAGAAACTCATCCCTGAAATATTATATGATGTGCGTATTGCAATTTTTGAGGCAGGCGCTTCCATCAATTCAATGGTAGCACGGATTGCATCGGGCATGTACATCATAGGCAGGTAAGTATCTTCTTTTAAAAAGCATTCATATTTTCTTTCTTCCAGCGCTTCATGAAATATCTCTACTGCATAATCGGTAGTGCCCCCACCCGGTGCAGATTTATAACTGATCAATCCCGGATAACGCAAACTTCTTATATCCACGCCATACCGCTGAAAATAATAATTACACCAGAACTCTCCCGCATATTTGCTGATACCGTACACCGTTATGGGTTCAATGATGGTTTGCTGCGGACAATTTTTTTTCGGCGAAGTTGGTCCGAAAACAGCGATTGAACTGGGCCAGTATACCTTGCTGAGTCTTTCTTCCCTGGCAATATCCAGCACATTCAAAAGGCTCTGCATATTGAGGCTCCACGCAAGATTTGGATTTTTTTCGCCGGTGGCAGAAAGAATGGCTGCCAGTAAATAGATCTGTGTAATATTCTGCCTGATCACCTGCACGTGCAGCATTTCTTTGTTCATTACGTCGAGGCTTACATAAGGGCCTGTTCCTTTCAGCAGATCATTTTCTTCGCGAAGATCGCTGGCTACAACATTTGTATTACCATAAATCTTCCGCAATGCCAATGTGAGTTCAACTCCTATCTGGCCCGATGCACCGATCACTAATATTTTTTCTTTTACCATAAAAGATTATTTGTTGTACAAACCTAATAAAACTTACCCTGTTGTGATATTGAAATTATCAGGTGGCTGAAAATTGGCTGTGGGTGGAGTGATACTTTTTCTATAATGACAGTTATCAGATAACAGGAAATACAATTACAGTCAACCGTCAGCTACTGTCAACCATCCTCGGTCAACTGACTTCTTAGAAGCCAATCGTCACACTTCTGCCGGAAGTTGATGCAGAGCCTCCACCCTTTGTTCCAGGAATACTTCCACCAAGTAAGCCTCCGGCACCAAGGCGCAATCCCGTGAGACCGCGTTTGCCATTTTCATAGGCATACACCAGGTCAAGTCTGAATATTTTAAAAATATTTTCCAGTCCTGCAAATGCTTCTACATAATTATTATTCTTATTTACATAAAGCGCATTACTACCGGCAACCAGGTTCCAGTTCAGGCGATTAAACAATGGAATTTTATTGGTGAGCAAACCGTTGAAGTGATGTTCAACATGACCGAAACTGTAAAAGTTTGCTTTGGTACTGTTACCATAATAAGAAGCCAGCTGAAAACTATTAACGTATTCACTTGCAGATGCAAACTTAAATCCACCGGTAACATTTCCCTTCGTTTCATTACCATTGAAATGCTGGTAATCCGGTATCTCAACTTTCTTACTGTTTATAAATCCACCAATCCCGATTTTATATTTTAATAAGCCGGCAAGTTTAAAATTCTTATCATCATTGATCGTGAAGCGCCACTTATCGTAATCAACATCGCTTCCAAAGATTCCATTGATTCCTTTAGTATAATTAAAACTGAATGTTGGATATTTTGAACCGATCGGAATTTTAGTTTTCGGTAATTGAATATAACGCTGGCCCGGTTTAATACTGATATCAAAACTCAATACCGCAGCCTGGTGACGGGTAAAGGTTAATCCAGGATAATTACGCAGCATGGCTGATGGAAAGTTAGGAGTAATATTGATTGAATCTTTTTTCCAGATCGTAAAATCAGTTGTATTGGCAAGAGGAATTCTGTCTTCATACAATGCATTGATGCTGAAATTTAATCCGCTTTCATATCTTTTTGCAAACCCAACTTTACCGAACCAGTTTTCATATATTTTCAAATAATTATTGCCCCACAATAAAGTACTAATACTGTTCACGACTGGATTAATGGTACTTTCTGAATTAAACTGGCTTACCCGTTTCCCGCCGGAGAAAATCCAGGTTTCTCTTTTTATTTTTTTATCATTACCAAAATCCCGCGTGCGCAAAGTCACGTCCACCCAGCCATTTAAATGCGTATTGCTGAAACCGTATCGTAGATTGGGCTCTATGGAAAGTCTTGTCTTGGATTTTTTTAAAGTGCTGTTATAAAATCCTTCCACATTCATTACCAAACCTTCAACGGTATTATATCTTAAGTTGGGCAACAGTGAATGTATGCCCCAGGTATAAGTATTTGTTTTACCGTAATGCCTGCGACTGATACCATGAATAAATATATCAAGTGGTTTTATCTTACCTTGATTTTTATTTAATGAATCACGTGAACGTTTAGTCATCATACTATCACGCCTGATTTCAAAAATGCTGTCTTTTACTTTATAGTCTTTTACTTCTTCAGGTTCAAGCGGAACAGGCCTTACGGTATCCCAATATTTTTTTGGTCTTTTGTTTACAGCTGTATCATACTTAATAACAATATTGTCAAAGAACTTTTTGGGGAAAGTCGGATTAATATTATAGTTGGAATATACATTTACAAAATTGCCAATAGCATCAATTTTAAATTTATTAAAATTAAAATGCAGCAGTTGATTTTTTACACGCCATATATCTTTTCCAACCGGAACGTGGATCTGCGTTATGCCAAGTGTATCCATAATTTCGAGCTGTGATTTTTTAGTGAGATACAGGTCAAAACTATGAATGCGCCAATCGCCTTCCACAATGTTGATAATACCGCTGAACAATGGTTCATAATTTCTACGTGGCGTTACCCTGATATTGATGATCTCCTTTCCATCTTCAAAAAAGCTGCCCAGGTATTTGAATTTATAAAAGCTGATGGCGCCATCAGCAATAGGAGAAACAAATCCACGCGGATTAAATTTTTCTGTGAACACGGTCACATTACTTTTATATAAACTGATGAAAGCAGGAAAACTGAAACTGAAACTGTTACTGCCACTAACGCGGCTGCTGATGATATCGAGTTTACTTTTATCCGGCAATTGCTGATGCACTCTTGCAACCTGTTCTGATAAATAAATGATCGGTGCACTGCCGGTATCAAGCCCAATTTCTTTACGGTCCGCATCAGGAATTTTTTGTCCGAAAAAACTTCTTGGCAGATCACGGAGTTTAATAATATCCTTTGAATATACATCGCACTCAAACGACTTCACCTGTGTATTATAGTATTCTCTTTTTTTAATGGCTTTGCGGATCACTTCATAAGCCGGATCTTCACCACCGGTTTTTACCAGCACTTCTTTCATGGTCATTTTCTGTTCTGTAAGAATAAAGGAGACCTCTTCATCATTGGTAGTAACGGTGACTTTTTTTTCCTGCCTCGCATAACCGATATGCTGACAGATAACAGTGTATGTTCCGGCACTGACATTAATAGAAAATTTTCCCTTATTATTTGCACTTGCACCGATACTGGTTCCTTTGATGGTAACAGATGCATAAGGAAGAAGGTCACCCTTATCATTGAATACCATACCCGAAATTTTTTGTGCTGTTGTGCTGAAAGAAATCAATGAAAGAAAAATGAATACCAGTTTATTCATACAGAAGTTTTGTGTTTTACGAAGATATAGGTCAAGTTGTTACAGGAAAGCAAATTTTTATATTCCTGATGCATTGAATGAGCAGTTGCAGTAAAACTGTCAACAGAACTTAAAAAATCTCAACATTCTTTTTTTGGCATTGAGATCAACGTTCCCTTTTTCTTAAAAAACTTCCTGTCAGTGCAGCAAGTCCTGCTACCAGTCCTGCAATAAAAGCAGCTACCAGCATGAGCAGGTAAGGATTGTCCATTTTTAAGATGATCATCGAAACTTTATGTGCCAGCAGGTGTTCATTGTTTTTACTGATCCAGAAAGTTAATCCGCCCCATAACAGGAAGAGTGCAATAAAGCCTGCGAGAAAAGCCTTCCCGGGTTTTTGAGGAATAACAGCCGCCACAATAAATGCAGCCGGGGCAATGCTCCACCAGGGGAAATATAAACAGGCAGCAAATGCGAGTACGGCCGTTAAAATTAAAGAGACTATAAATTTCATATTTCTTTTTATTACACTGATTTAATACAAATACAATTACACGATCAGAGAATTACTACCAAATGATTCCTGTATCTACTTATAACTTACTACTTATCACTTACAACGCCCAACGTATAACGTAAAACCTACGACTTACAGCTTCTCAAAATTCATCACCCACTTCACCCTTGCATCTTTTTGCTCTGCTTTGGTCATCATCCATAAAGTATAATATTTGCCTGCAGCCCATTCGTCGATAAAATTATTATAATACTTACTTCCTGGATTACCGTTTTGTCCGCCGGGATAAACACCATAGGCCTGCGTTTGTGGTGTAAGACTCACGACCATGCGCCAGCTCGGACCATGATCTGCCTTAGCGGCATTGATGGTATGAGTGCCGCCGCCGATCGGAAGATTGCCACTATTGAAGGGCGCTAAAACCCTTGCCAGGTGTGTGATGTGCGTGCCTTTATATTTATCCCATTCCAGTTTGCCTGCAACTTCCGACGTCTTTAATTCAATGGCAGCTTTTTTAAATGCAGCAGTAACATCATCTGCAAGCGTTTCAATCTGCGGCGTGTTGACATTGTCCAGGAATTTATAAGCGCTGTCTTTTAAAACGCCTTCGAGAAGGCTGCTTTCAAAAGGATGCATGATGACTTTCGGTGCTTTTGAAAATTCATCGTCATACACCACTTCACCGAAATATTTCCACCACACTTCAAAAACAGTGGCACCGGTTGAGCCCACATCATTGCGCAGGTTCCATTTTTTCAGCAGGTCATAATATTTTTTTTCATCTGCATTCAACTGATCTTCTTTCATATTTTTCATCACCAGCGGCATGATCATTTCTGCGGGTGTATTATAATTATCTGTCTGTAATGCCATCATATCATCTGCTGTAATATTATTCATGGCAGCAAGTCTTTTATTGATGGTAATGCCGCGGTATTCAGGATAATTTCTTCCGAGATAATAAGGATATGTTTCGTCAACAGGTTTTTGATTAGCACTGCTGATAAATCCGCGTTCAGGATTGTATTGAAAAGGAACTTCATCCTGTGGTATCATACCCTGCCAGAGATAGCTGGTATCTGTACCCGGCATCACAAAATCGCCCTGGCCCTTCCATTTCGCGGGCCATTCTCCCTGCGTACGGATAGCGATGTCACCATTCTTGCAGGCAAACACACAGTTTTGGCCGGGCGTATGCAGGTTCACAACTGCAGCACTGTAATCAGCATAATTTTTTGCATGATCGAGCATATTAAAAATGCGGAGTTCATTACTGGGATCATGCGCTTTCCATCTTACCGCATAATATTTATTATTCGTATTGCGGTTGCCGCTGTAAGATTTATCATACATCACAGGGCATACATTATTTCCCAACTGAACATATGCAACTGAATCTATAAAGTTAGCCTTCCCTTTTATTTTTATCGTATCTATCCGGAATGTTGTTTTCATCCACACACCATTGAATAAATATTCTTTGCGGCTATCGTCTTTAAATTTTATTTCATAATAATCTCTCACATCTCTTCCGCCGTTGGTGAAACCAAATGCGCAGCTGTCATTGAATCCGATGATTATTCCCGGTGAACCGGGAAAGGTAGCGCCGTATGCGTTAAAGCCAGGAGCCGAGATCTGCATTTCGTACCACAAAGAAGGCAGGTTGAGACCGAGGTGCGGATCATTGCACAGGATCGGTGCACCGGTTTTCGTTTTCTTTCCGCTCACTGCCCAGTTGTTGCTGCCATTATCACGATCGGCTTTTTCTTCTTCTTCAAAAGCCATGTCTTTATTATTAAAGTAAAGTGAGTCGGCATCCTTGGGTGCAATTGGAAATATTTTTTGTTTTTCAAACACGGTGCCTTTCGGAATAATGGGATCGAGTGAATCCTGTATGGCCGGAAATAATTTTGAAAAATCATCCGCGCTGAAAAAACTACGGGCATTGGTCATTTCAAAATCATCATCATGTGAAGCAAGATCATAGCTCATTAATTTCAGGAACAGCATCGTTTTAAAGTTGCTCCATTTTTCAGGTGCATAGCCAAGCAGTTTATATTCGATGGGTAATTTATTTTCATTCAGGCTTTCAATCCATGCATTTACGCCTGCGGTGTATGCATCACATTCAGCTTTTACCACAGGGTCTTTCTCCATTTCTTTTAAAGAAATTTCAGCGGCATAAACCATTCCCAGCCTTCTGAACTCACGGTCATGTTCAAGGCCTTTTTCACCAACAATCTCACTCACTCTTCCTGCGGCGGCCATTATCTGCAGTTCCATCTGCCAGAGGCGGAATTTTGCATGGAGGTAACCCTGTACAAAATAGGCGTCATTTTCCTGTTCCGCAAAAACATGTGGCACCAGCCTTTCATCGAGGTACACATTTACTTTGCCGGCCAGTTGCGGAAACTGAAGATCAGCAGAAAAATTCTCATCGGATGCTGCCGCATTCTGCCAGAAGCCATGCTGGGGACTGAAAAATTTTCCAAACGGAGGAGCAGCATTGCCGCCAATGGTAAGACTTGTGTTGAGTGTAATTACCAGGGCTGTCGTCACAACTGCGGTTATTAAAAAAGGAAGGACTCTCATATAACAGTTTGAAAAGGTAAATTAAGGAATTAAGTTTAATGTGCGGAGGTTTTTAAACAGGCAGGAGTACCAGTCGATAGTTCATAGGAAGCAATTCTGATTCTTTATTTTTCTGCCATGGATCATTGACAATGGACTTAATTATTATTTTTGCACAATGGAAAATCTGTTCTCCAACGATACAAAAAATATTCTCGGGCTTCAATTACCTACTGATCCGCGATGGGTTGACCTAGCATCTATTCAACTGGAAGATATCCTGACCGATCATGCTTATTGCGAACAGAAGGCAGCACTCACCTGCATTTCACTGATCCAGAAATATTCCGACCGGATAAAACTGGTAGAAGAATTAAGCCCGATCGTTACAGAAGAATGGGGACATTTTCGTTCGGTGCTGGCCGAACTTCAGAAAAGAAATTTAAAACTCGGCACGCAGCGAAAAGATATTTATGTAAATAAATTACTGGAGTTCCAGAAAAAAGGCGGCGGTCCGGAAGAACGTTTTATTGACAAGCTGCTTACAATGGCATTGATAGAAGCAAGAAGCTGCGAGCGTTTCAAGCGGTTGAGTGAAGGACTGGAAGATGAATATCTCCGAAATTTTTACCGCAGGTTCATGGAAAGTGAAGCAGGCCATTATACTTTATTCATTACGCTCGCCGAAAATTATATGGACAAAGAAAAAGTGCGCAGCCGCTGGACTGAATGGCTTTTATATGAAAAAGAATTAATGGACAGCGCTGAAGTAAGAGGCGACAGAATTCATTGATCTTTCTGAATATTATATTGTGTGTGAAAAGGTTTTATTGGATTTATATTACAGCGAAAAAAAAATCAGAAAACATAGTTCAGTATAAGTTTCTTCAGCAGTACGATCTGGCCAAGATGATATGCGTCGTGTTGCAATGAACCCACCAGTAATTCAAAATTGGTTTGCCCGGCCTTTACAGAAGGTTTGTGCAGCTGTTCTTCTTTAAAATTATGTATGGCACTTCTCAGTTGATGATAAGCAGCTTCAAAATCATGCAGGGTCTGTTTCCAGTGTTCCTCATCCAGCGTTTCCGGTAAAAGAAAATCAACAAAGGGTGGCCGGTCGTTGCTGCCGTTTAAACGGATCACTACAGTATTGCGCCAGTAAATAATATGATTTACCAGTTGCCAGACAGAATTGATCTCGCCTGAAATTTTTTTTGCCGCAGTTGCTGCATTGACCTCATGGAGGGCTTCTTTAAAATTGACGCCGATCCAACACTCGCCATGCTGCAGGTCGGTGAATTGTTTTACGATATTGTTAATTTCATTCATGTTACTTTTGTTAAACTGCATTTTTAATAAAGATGGTCAGCAGTTTCAAAGTTAAAACTAATGCAACAGCATCTGGTATTATCAATTGATAAATAATTGGTGCGGCCCAAAAATAATTTTTGCATATGAATATAGAGACCAACAAAAATGAGGACGTTCTTAAACTTGCCTGGGCGCAGGTAAAACAAAAGCTTGCAGTGATTGAAGAAGGCGGCGGAAAAAAAGCTGTTGCGCGTCAGCGGGAGCGTAATAAATTAACGGCAAGAGAACGCATTGCATATCTCTGCGACAGTGGACTTCCTTTTATCGAGATCGGTGCTTTTGCAGGATATGAAATGTATGAAGAGCAGGGTGGTTGCCCGGCAGGCGGCACCGTTAGTGGCGTTGGCTATGTGGGCGGCCGTCAGTGTGTGATCGTTGCCAATGATCAAACGGTGAAAGCCGGTGCATGGTTCCCGATAACAGGGAAAAAAAATCTCCGTATGCAGGAGATTGCGATGGAAAATAAATTGCCCGTGATCTACCTGGTAGATAGTGCCGGCGTTTTTCTGCCGATGCAGGATGAGATATTTCCGGATAAAGAACATTTCGGCAGGATATTCAGGAACAATGCCCGGATGAGTGCGATGGGCATCACGCAGATCGCAGCTGTGATGGGTGCATGCGTAGCGGGCGGCGCCTATCTTCCTATTATGAGTGATGAAACACTGATGGTGGAAGGCAACGGTTCCATTTTTCTGGCAGGGCCCTATCTTGTCAAAGCGGCGATCGGTGAAGATATTGATGCAGAAACATTGGGTGGTGCAGCAACGCATACCGAGATCTCGGGCATTGCTGATTATAAATTCAAGACCGAACATGAATGTCTTGATCATATAAAAAAAATAATGGCTAAACTGGGGCCGGTAGAAAATGCAGGTTTCAACAGGATATCTTCAAAAGCGCCAGCAAATAAGGGCGCTGGTATTTACGGTATCATGAGTGCGGGTAATACAAAGCCTTATGACATGACCGAACTGATTCGCTGTATTGCAGATGAAGACAGTTTTGATGAATTCAAAGCAGATTATGGGAAAACGATTATATGTGGCTATGGAAGAATAGATGGATGGGCTGTAGGAATTGTGGCCAATCAACGACTCATTGTAAAAAATAAAAAAGGAGAAATGCAGCTCGGCGGTGTGATCTATAATGACAGTGCAGATAAAGCCGCAAGATTTATCATGAATTGCAATCAGAAAAAAATCCCCCTGGTTTTTCTACAGGACGTGACCGGTTTTATGGTGGGCAGCCGCAGCGAACACAGCGGCATTATAAAGGACGGCGCCAAACTGGTAAATGCTGTGGCTAATTCAGTTGTACCAAAAATAACTATTATTGTAGGTAACAGTTATGGGGCCGGAAATTATGCCATGTGCGGTAAGGCTTATGATCCACGTTTTATTTATGCATGGCCTACGGCAAAAATAGCAGTGATGGGTGGCGAGCAGGCGGCGAAAACATTGCTGCAGATCCAGGTGGCTTCTATGAAATCAAAAGGCAAAGAAGTTTCATCAGAAGAAGAACAAAAATTACTGAATGAGATCATCCAGAAATATGATCGGCAGACTTCGGCATATTATGCTGCAGCCCGGCTGTGGGTAGATGGCATTATTGATCCGGGAGATACGCGGAAAATTATAGCAGAAAGTATAACGGCAGCCAACTGTAATGCATTTTTACCCGATTTTAAAACTGGTGTATTACAGGTGTAGTTGTTTTATCCACAAAATGGCAGGAAAAAGGAAAATAAATTTGTGCTTATTTTACAAAAAATACTTAATTTCACGCCAATTCTCACAACAACCAAACTAAATAGAAAACGACTAATATGAGAAAAACAACATTACGCCGATTAGCAGCGTATTCAGTTATTACACTTTTAGTGTTGCAATCATGTAAAGACGACAGCACTTTAATTACACCTGTTTCTACCGGAAATTATTCATTCAACGAAGAATTTGATACAGCTTCCGCCGCACTTTCAAGAGGATGGAAATTCATTAATGCAAGTGATCCTATCGGTGCTGCCGTTTGGCAGAATGGTGGTGATGTAGCTGCTCCTTTTTTCAATGCTTATTCCAATAATGGTAGTAACGTTGGTTTTATCGGGGCAAGTTATCTTTCAACTTCTGCCGGAGCAGGGGCTATCAGTAACTGGGCAGTTTCTCCTTCAACCTATATGCAGAACGGTGATAAAATTGTTTTTTATACAAAGGGCTGGAATATCGCCGGCTATACTGCAACTGATACCACTGATTTTGGTAACAGGCTTCAGTTGTGCATCAATCCTGGTGGCGATGACGTGAATGTTGGCCTCGGATATGATGAAGGCAATTTTATTACTACACTGGTTGATATCAATCCGCAGCAATATGAAAGGCACCGGACTACCGGTACTTTTAATGCAGTAATTTATAATCAGACCATGCTGGATCAATCTTATCCTGATGAATGGACCCGCTTTGAGGGTGTTGTAAATGGTTTGAAAAAGCCAGGTTATCACCGCTTTGCTTTCCGCTACCTGGTAACAGATGGTGGTAATGCCGGTGCAGGTTCTGGTGTTGGACTTGATAAAGTTTCCTATATAAGTATAGGCAAATAATTGACTGTATTAATAATAAATTTAAAACCTAATGATATGAGGAAAAATTCATTTAACTTTTTTACGGTATTAGGGCTGGCAATTCTTTCGCCAGTACTATTTATCACTTCCTGCCAGAAAGATGCAGTGGCTCCAAAGGCAAAAGCGGCTACACCTGCTGCAGCTCCACTTTCTTTTACAGAAGATTTTAATGATGTTTCCGGCTTAACCGGTAAAGGATGGGTTTTTAAAAATAACAGTAACCCTATCGGACAATCCGGATGGCGGGTAGGAAGATATGAAGCGAATCCTCAGCCCAATAAAAAATTCAATGCTTCTACTATCGGGTTTCCTGCATACAATGCGGTAAACAGTCCTAATGATTTTGTAAGTTGTGATGTAACCTGCGTAAATACAGCAGGTGATATCAGTGCATGGCTGATCACTCCGCCTATGACCATTAAAAATGGCGACGTACTTACTTTTTATACACGCTCACAGGATGATTTTACTGTGCCCTGGCCTATTTATACAAAAGACAGAATGCAGGTTAGAGGTAATTTTACTGATGGCAGCAGCAATATCGGTACTACTGCAACATCACTGGGTAGCTTTACTAATTTATTACTCGACATGAATCCCAGTTATATAGAAAATGATAACGGCGGATATCCAGTACTGGATTGGGCGAAAGAAACCGTTACATTCAGCGGTATTACTGGAACAGTTACCAATGCCCGCGTTGCTTTCCGCTATCTTGGAACTGATGCCGGACTTACAGGCGGTACATCAGCTGCTAATTTTGCCAGTATTATTGGTATTGATAACGTTGTTTTTACCAGTAAGTAAGTAATTACTTTTATATATTATTTAAAGGGGGGTATTTTTATCCCCTTTTTTATTCAATCTACTTTTTTCTTTTTTATGAAAGCCATTTTTTCTTTTGCAGTTTTGTTATGCCTGCTTTTTGCAGCCTGTAATTCTTCTGAAACTCCAGCTTCGGCCAATGAGCTTACTCCGCAGCAACAGATAAATGCCTCTATCGATAGTTTCAAAATGAATTGTTCAGAAGGAGATCTTATTGTTCATCTTAACGATGATCTTGTGAGCAGTGTGATTAAAAACATGAATGAAAAAGATCAGTCTTTTTCGCATTCAGGTATCCTTGTAATTAAATATGGGCAAAAAATGGTCTGCAATATTTACCCGGCTCTTCATCCCAATACAAGTACAGACACCATACAATATGAGCCGCTTGATTCTTTCATCAATCCTGCACATAATTTAACGGCTGGCCTTTTCAGGTATGATCTAAGTCAAACAGAAAAGAAAACATTTTTAGCAGAACTTGATACATTTAAATTAAAAAATCCGCATTTTGATGAACGATACGATTATACTACTGATGATAAATTGTATTGCTCCGAAATGATTGCAAAGGCATTGGTGAAAGCTACCAACGGTCGATACAGTTTTAAAAAAATATTACTGTCGCCGCAGATGGTACGCCTTTTCAGAATTTATTACAGGAACAAAGAATATACAGAGGAATTTGTAAAGAATATGCCCTATGTTTCAATAGATAATCTTTACAGCATTCCGCAATGCAAAGAGATCATGCGGATCAAGTTGAAGTACATGCCCTGACGGGATTTCATCAAACAATAACTTGGAGCAGAAAATTATTATTTATACAGACGGATCATCCAGGGGAAATCCAGGGCCCGGTGGTTATGGCGTTGTACTGATGTATGGTTCTCATAAAAAAGAACTGTCACAAGGTTACCGGCTTACTACCAATAACCGCATGGAATTACTGGCCGTAATCAAGGCACTGGAAGCTATTAAAAAGCACGGGCTTCCGGTACATATTTATTCCGACAGTCAATATGTGATCAACAGTGTACAGAAGGGATGGCTCAACAACTGGATCAAAACAGATTTTAAAGGTGGCAAAAAAAATAAAGATCTCTGGATGCATTATCATCAGCTTGCTAAAAAATTCAACATCCACTTTACCTGGGTAAAAGGACATGCCAGCAATGCGCATAATAACCGTTGTGATATACTCGCTACAGAAGCTGCAGATGGAAATGATCTGATTGCTGATGAAATTTATGAAACCGAAATTGCAGGAAATTGATGAAACCCGGTAAAAATACACTCTGCAGCTGGAGCGGTGGTAAAGACAGTTGCTATGCCTTAATGCAGGCTAAGAAAAACGGATATATTCCTGCGGTATTGCTGAACGTTTTGAATGAAGCAGGTAAAATATCAAGGAGCCATGGAATACCGGCCCCTATTCTTCAACTTCAATCTGATGCAGCTGGCATTCCCATTCATCTTATCGCAAGCAGCTGGCAAAATTATGAACAGGAATTTACAGAGGCATTGATCTTACTTAAACAAAAACATGCTGTCAGCTATGCTGTATTTGGAGACATCGATCTTCAGGCTCACCGTGATTGGGAGGAAAAAGTTTGCCGCAATGCCGGACTGGAAGCCATTCTTCCATTGTGGCAGCAAAACAGGAAAGGCCTAGTGATAGATATGTTGAGGTCGGGTATCAAAACAATGATCGTCAGTTGCAACGAATTGATGGGGCCGGATTTTATCGGAAGAATCATCGATGAACAATGTATTTCCGATCTTGAAAAAGTAGGTGTGGATGTTTGCGGTGAGAATGGCGAATTTCATACACTGGTATTCGATTGTCCGCTTTTTGCATTTCCACTGGCAATAAAAGTATTGCAAAAATTAAATCATGAAAAATATTGGTTTGCAGAACTTGCACTGCAATAAAAAGCCCACCATAAAGGCGGGCTTTTAAAATTATGTTTTAGGTTTTATGCCAAACGCGATGCAGGCGCAGTTATGCTTTTCTTTATCAAAGCATATGAACCGAACAGCAAACCTGAAAAGAAAAAGTTAGCCATAAATGAATTCAGCAGCATACTTCCAAACAGATCATTTTTGTAAAAAACAATACCGGCGGTATAGCAACTCATCAATCCGCTGAATGTTGGAGGATAGAATGAACGCGTTACCCAGTCTCCGAAATTGGAAATGAGAAAAAAGAGAACGCCACTCCAGATGCAGGCGAACACAATATTTACTGCGCTTATTTTTTTCATTCTTGTAGAAAGGAAAGTGATCAGCATAAATGCACCATACACATATATCTGTCCCAGGCCATAAAATCCTGGAGTACTTGTAAAAAACTGGAACAGCAAATCGCTCAACAGCAATGCGCCGAGCGGTAAGATAAACGCAAGTTTTTTATCCTTTACCACACTTCCTCCAAATATGCCCAATGCCGCGATAGGCGCAAAATTGGGTGGGTGTGGAAGTAATCTTGCCATCGCTGCTGCAAGAATGAGCGTAGCAGCTGTTAATATCAACCTTCTATTCTGTGTATTCATTGAATAAATATTTGTCGCAAAAATAACCAATATTATGTGCCAATCCATTTTTATAACCGTTTTTATCCCATAAAATTCACAGTGACCGGTATTAATTTTGAAATGATGGCAAAACACAATCGGACCGGCAAAGAAGGTGAAGAACTGGCGGCTGTTTTTTTATCCCGCAGGGAATATATTATTATGCACAGGAACTGGCGGCATGGGCATTGGGAAGTAGATATTATTGCAGAGAAAAAAGGGATACTCCATTTTATTGAGGTGAAGACGCGGCGCACATCCAGTTTCGGGCATCCGGAAGAAAACGTGAGTATAAAAAAAATACAAAACCTTTTGAATGCAGCAGAAAATTTTTTATATCAAAACCCGCAATGGAAACGTGTGCAGTTTGATATATTATCCCTTACACTTTTAAAAGGAGAGCCTGCCGAATATTTTCTGATTGAAGATGTATATTTATAAAGGCCGGCAATAAATATTATTCAACCTTACTTATTACTTACAACTTATTAATTAAAACTTTATTGCTGCCTTCATTTTTTCCACCATCTTGTAAGTGGCGGGACAATATTCTATGTTCTGCTTATGAACATGCATGTAGTCAACCATTTTTTTCCGGGGCAGATGCGGGAAACCTGAACAATCTGCGGGACGCACTTCATAGATCGAACACTTGTTGTCTTTTAAATTAAGAAACTGGCAGGGTTGTTTTTTATTCTGCCAATCTTTATCTCTTTTTTCATACATCAACCATTTATCTTTGAATTGTTGCGGCGTTACATTGAAATGCGCTGCAATACGTTTTATATCCTGCGGCGTATAAGTAGGCGTCATTGTTTTGCAGCAGTTGGCGCAGGTGAGGCAATCTACTTCTGCCCATACAAGTGGTTCAGTAGCTGCTGTTATTTTATCCAGTCCTTTCGGAGGATTATTTTCTAATTTGGTGAGAAAATATTTAAAAGCTCTTTTCGTGCGCTTCAATTTTAGCCGGAAAGCACGGAGATTGATAGGCTGCATTATTTAATTTAATATTGTAGGAGAATGATGATGTATGCGGCGAAATTAAAACTTAACCATCAAAGCAGAAACAATAATTTAAACATTCAATAAATGTGGGAGGTTTATAAAAAAGGTTTCAAAGCATATCTTCAACTGGAAAGATCAATGGCTGGCAATTCGGTTGAAGCTTATCTGCATGATATTAACAAACTGACTGCATGGCTTCAGGAGACGAATAGTATGAAATCCCCGCAGGATATCAATTTGAAAGACCTGGAGCAATTTCTTGAATGGATTACAAAACTGGGTATGACAGCGGGAAGCCAGGCAAGAATTATTTCCGGTTTAAAAAGCTTTTATAAATACTGCCTGATGGAACAGATTTCCAATGCTGATCCTACAGTTTTGCTGGAAGCCCCTAAGCTGGTAAGAAAATTACCTGATGTATTGAGTTTTGATGAAATAGAAAATATTATTGCCCAGATCGATCTCAGTAAACCGGAAGGAGGCCGTAACAGGGCAATACTTGAAACCATGTACAGTTGTGGTTTACGCGTAAGTGAGGTTGTCAACCTGCGGCTGAGTTGTTTATATCTTGATATCGGTTTTGTACGCGTGACCGGTAAGGGTGATAAAGAAAGACTGGTGCCGATAGGCCGCGATGCTGTTAAGTATATCAATATTTACAGAAACGATCTCCGTGTTCATCTTGCCATAAAAAAAGGGAATGAAGATATTTTATTTTTAAACCGCCGCGGAAGCAAACTCAGCCGGGTGATGATATTTCTGATCATTAAGGAGCTGGTACGAAAAGCCGGCATTAGTAAAATCATATCTCCACATACATTCAGGCATTCCTTTGCCACGCACCTGGTTGAAGGAGGTGCTGATCTGCGGGCCGTTCAGGAAATGCTTGGCCATGAAAGTATTACCACCACCGAAATATATACGCATCTCGACAGAGAATTTCTCAGGGATACATTACAGCAATATCATCCTGCTTTTACAAATAAGCATCGATAGAACAGATCAACAAAATAAAAAACCGGCCAGATGCTCCTTTTTGCAATTAAGTTGAGGTAGCTATGCATGACCGGTATAAAATATCGCTGAAATATTGCTGCTTTACAGGATAATGATTTTCTGTTTGTAAATTATCCTGCTGTCTGGATTGATAATGTTTAGAAAATAAATACCTGCAGCAACATTTTTCAATTGCATCTGGTAAATAAATTTTGAATCGGGGACAGTGATCCTGTCCTGCTGTACAACAGTTCCGGATGCATTGATCATTTGCATGCTGTATTCACCTTTAGCAACGGCCTTCATATCTATGTTTATCAAAGCACTGCTTGCAACAGGATTGGGATATGTTTTGATGATATTCTTACCTGAAATTGTATCAATGACTTTTCTTATTATTGGTGTTCTTCTGGAATTATATATGGTTCCGGTCAACATTCCTACCCGATGGACTGAATATGACTGGACCACAACTTCAGCAAGCTTCACCTTGGAATTAAATAATATTATTTTAGGAAATCCTTTAAGTCCGCCAACACTCAGGGTCTTTTCCTGGAAACCTACGGCAGTAACTTCGAGAATGGTTGCATCTGTGATCGCTTTATCACTGATCAAAAAATTTCCAAAAGCATCTGTGTTCACTCCGGCATGACTATTCTTTATTTTTACTGAAGCATATGATACGGGATTTCCTTTTACGTCAATTACCTGTCCTGAAACTTTTTCTAAAAAAAGATTAATGACAGTGCCGGTATCTTTTTTCTTTGTCATTGTTATTCCACCTGCGACAACCATCCTTATTTCTCCTTTTACATTATCACTTTTTTCGAGTATTACATTTAATGATGAAGGCACCGGCGCTGTTATTTCTTTTGAAAAATAACTAATGGCTGTAATGAGCAATTTATCGTTATTATTTATTTTGATCGTGAATACACCGTTGGCATCTGCTGCAATCGTGTGGTTCGTTCCTTCAATTGTTATAGATGCGAAGGGAATGGACTCGCCATTTTTGCCTGCTACCTTACCTGATATTACTTTGGAAGTACTCACCTGTGGCATCGCTATCATTTTTCCAACAAGCAATGGGCTTTTATCAATCGGTGAAACAGTTATCGGAGTTTTGGTCTGCGCCTTTGTTTCTGATTTATTAATAAAAAGAAGTAATGTGGTGAGATAATGAACATACCAGAGCTTTTTCTTTTTAATAGATGCAGGCTTGGCGATCGCTGTGTTTAATTGATCGGGCATCATGCGGCCGCAGACATGATCATCTTTTTTCTTTGCGAAATAATGATAGACCTCACTATCGGTCATTTGCGTAAAATCAATAACTTGTTTTTGGCAGGAGAAGCAGAAACGGCCTTGTTCGGTGGGGTTCATCTCTTCCCAGTTTTCGTGACAGGGCTCAGGGATAGAGAGGATGATTTTTTTCTGCATAACAATTATTTTTTATGCAGATGCCACTGAAAAAAGGATTACATAAATCCCTTTCGGACAAATATTTCCAATAATAAAGAATGGAAAAGTGCAGAGAAACTCCAGAATTATTTTCCTTCAAACATTACTTCATGCTGGGGAAATGTAGTGGATGGATTATTGTAACCGTTGGTTAGTTTTTTCCGGTAATTTTTAAAAATACTCAGCCAGCGCAATTTTAAAACGCCAAGTATACCTTCTTTGACGATTCCCTTATTCATTTTACTGATGCCGAATCTCCGATCAATAAAAATAATGGGAACTTCGGAAATTGTAAACCCAAGTTTCCATGCAGCAAATTTCATTTCAATCTGAAAAGCATAGCCCGTAAAACTGATTGCATCAAGATTAATGGTTTCAAGCACCTGGCGGCGATAGCATACAAAGCCTGCAGTTGGGTCTTTTACAGGCATCCATGTTATCATTCGTGTATACAGGGACGCACCTTTGGAAAGAACGATACGATTGGTAGGCCAGTTTTCTACAGCTCCGCCTTTTACATATCTGCTGCCGACTGCAACAGCTGCACCTTTTTTACAGGCTTCATATAAGCGTTGGAGGTCTTCAGGATTGTGGGAGAAGTCGGCATCCATTTCAAAAATGAATTCATAGCCTTTATCAATTGCCCATTTAAAACCATGAATGTAAGCAGTACCGAGCCCGAGTTTTCCTCTTCTTTCTTCTAAAAATAATTGAGCCGGATATTTTTCTATCAATGATTTTACAATCGCGGCGGTACCATCAGGAGATCCGTCATCAATAATGAGAATATTAAAATGCTGTTCTAACGAGAAGACCTTACCGATAATATTTTCGATATTTTCTTTTTCGTTATAAGTAGGTATGATGACTAATTTTTCCAATCGGACAAATAATTTATCGCTTCAAATTTACATTATTTGAGGGAATTGCTTATTAACATATTTTCGACAGTGGGAGTTTTACTTGTTTTTTAACAAAGCCCGGTTAAACATCTCAGTAAGTTTTTGCTTGGTATGCAGGGGAAAATCGCCCTTCATCATCCAATCATAATAAGAAGGATCTTTTTTTAATACTTCACTGACCGGCTGCCCTTTATAACGGCCAAAATTAAATATTTCGTTATCCTTATCATCAAAGCAGAACCTGCGTGCGTAATCAATAATTTTGTCTTCGCCAATACTGGCAAGAATTGTTTCCACACTGTTTCCCAGATGATCGTATTTTCCCAGTTGTGACATCAATACATCGATTGTAGCATTGATATCGGTTTCCGCACTATGTGCGCCATCCAGTTCTTTACCGCAATAAAATTTTACAGCGGCACTGAGTGTTCTTGGTTCCATTTGGTAAAAAATGTGCTGCACATCCACCATTTTCCGTTTACTGAGGTCAAGTTCTACACCGGCTCTTAAAAATTCTTCCATTAGCAAAGGAATATCAAAACGATTACTGTTATAACCACCCAGATCACAGTTTTCAATAAACTGTTTCAATTCATTTGCTACCTGCTTAAAACTTGGTTCATCCTTTACCATTTCGTTGGTAATGTGATGTATGTCGGTGGAGCTTTGTGGAATGGGTATTTGGGGATTGATCAGTTTTCTTTTGGTCTGCCTGCTGTTATCAGGTGAAATTTTTACGATGGCAATCTCTACAATTCTGTCGGTGGATAGGTTTACACCTGTTGTTTCCAGATCAATGAAGGCAATGGGCCTGTTCAGCTGTAACATTGGTTTTTATTGGTTTTAAAAGTTAAAAGGTCGTTTATTTATTGCCGGCCCGTATAAAAATAAATTATTTTGTACCTTAGCACAATAATTTTTGCAATAATACCTTATTAATGTAAACTTACAACTATGAAAAAGATATTTTTTGTTTTAGCCATTTTAGCGGTAACTACGCTGGTTATCTCTTCATGTGCTTCCAGCCGCCGTTCTGGTTGTCCTATGGCAGAAGGAATTATTCATTAATATTTCCCTGATCTTATTCTATGAATTGGATTCCGCTCATTTCAGATGCCCAACTACTCGAATTAAATAAGAAATCAACTCAAAAACCACAGGTTATTTTTAAGCATAGTACCCGCTGCAGTATCAGCAGTGTTGTATTAAACCGTTTGAAAAGATTTGATCTGCCACAAGAAATTGATTTTTACTTTTTAGAAGTTCCCGCACAACGAATTATATCCAACAAAGTTGCAGAGTTATATTCTGTTTATCATGAATCTCCCCAGATCTTATTGATCAGAAACGGAGAATGCATTTATGATGAAAGCCATGCTGCCATAGAAATGGAGGAAATTATCGAACAGGTTTCTAAATAACCCAATTAGATTTCTGATTAACTGGCTAAGCTTTAGGATGCGCTTTCTTATAAACCTCTTTCAATTTTTCAATGCTGTTGTGGGTGTAGATCTGTGTGGCTGCCAGACTGCTGTGGCCCAGTAGCTCTTTCACAGCATTCAGTTCAGCTCCATTATTCATTAAATGTGTAGCAAAGCTGTGACGCAGTACGTGCGGGCTTTTTTTATCAATTGTAGTGATAAGCGATAAATAATAATGCACGGCATTATAAACATATTTGGGATATAATTTTTTCCCCTTTGAATTTACAAGCAGGTAAACCCGATCTGGTGTATCCAATTCTTTTTTCTTATCAATTATGTATTCCTTCAATTCCTGCATGAGTGATGCGCTCACAGGTAATATTCTTTCTTTATTGCCTTTGCCCAGCACTTTAATATTACTGTTGGCTACATCTACCTGCGCTTCTTTTAATCCCACTAGTTCGGCTTGCCGCATTCCCGTATTGTAAAAAAGAGTGATCAGCAATCTGTGAGTTTTACCCTCCCAATCTTCCGGAAAAGTTACATCGCTGAGCAGCGTATTAATATCTGCCTGTTCAACATACTGTGGCAATTTTTTACTGATTCGCGGAGATGATATCGTAGCCATTGGAGTTACAGCCAGTCTTTCCAGCTTCAGCTGATATTTAAAAAACGATTTCAAAGAAGATATTTTGCGGTTAATGGTCTTTGCGCCCAGATCATTTTCCTTTAAAGAAGCGAGCCAGCTCCTCACGAATGCCGGTTTAATATCAGCCACGGCAATATCTCCGAATGTGATTGCCATGAAATCAAAAAAGGCTGTAAGATCATTACAGTATGAAACAATGGTATGCTGAGAATACCTTTTTTGAAAAGTAAGGTATTCAAGAAATTGCTGAATAGAAGAATTGGAATGTTGAGGCATAAAAAAACTGATAGCCAAAGTTAATTTAACCGGCTATCAGTTTAAAATATTATTAAAAGCTGTCTTTCTTAATCGAATTTACCTGCAGCAAGTTGTTGCTTGTAAATGGCTTTCAAAACCTGGCCACGGCGTTCTACCGATGGTTTGGTAAAGGATTGTCTTGCCCTTAACTGCAATAATGTACGGCTCTTCTCAAATTTCTTTTTGTATTTTTTGAGTGCCTTGTCGATGTTTTCGCAATCTTTTCCGTCTATAATAAGCATTGTATATACCT
>JBDUCW010000062.1:0-25510 GCA_040003235.1 Ferruginibacter sp.
TCCGGCGTCCTGTGCCGCCCGCGCGTAAGCTTCGCTGATTTGCCCGAAGCCGTGAGGAGGGTAGAAAAATCTGCAGCTGCCGGCGATACCATCCTTGAAAATTTTTTAAAATTATAAAGCATGCAAATCATTCCTGCAATAGATATCATTGACGGCAAATGTGTACGGCTGACCAGGGGCGATTATGCGCAACAGAAAATTTATAATAACGATCCTGTAGAAGTTGCAAAAATGTTTGAGGCTGCCGGCCTCAAAAGATTGCACATCGTTGACCTGGATGGTGCTAAAGCAGGAGCAATAAAAAATCTAAAAGTACTGGAAGCTGTTGCATCGAAAACTAAACTGATCATCGATTTTGGCGGTGGTGTAAAAAAACAGCAGGATGTGGGATCCATACTGAATGCGGGTGCAGCAATTGTGACCATTGGAAGCCTTGCAGTGAAAGAGCCCGGCGTACTGGAAGAATGGCTGATGGAATTCGGAGCACATAAATTTTTAATTGGTGCAGATGTATTGAATGACCATATCCGTATCAGTGGCTGGCTTGAAGATGCAGGAGTCGATATTTTTTCTTTCCTGCGCATGATGCTGGCGATTGGTGTAACTGAAATTTTCTGCACTGATATTTCTAAAGACGGAATGATGCAGGGCCCTTCGATTGGCTTGTATAAAAAAATTATGGAAGAGTTTCCGGCATTGCAACTGATTGCGAGCGGCGGAGTGAACACAATAGAAGATGTGACTGCTTTAAATGAAATCGGCTGCACGGCTGTTATCATCGGCAAAGCTATTTATGAAGAAAAGATTGCATTGGAAGATCTTGTAAAACTACAGGCATGCTGACGAAAAGAATTATTCCATGTCTTGATATTAAAGAAGGGCGCACTGTAAAAGGAATCAACTTCGAAAATATACGTGATGCAGGAGATCCCGTGGAATTGGCGGAATATTATTCCCAGCAAGGTGCAGATGAACTGGTTTTTCTCGACATCACCGCAACAGTTGAAAAAAGAAAAACACTGGCGGCCCTGGTTACACGCGTTGCAGCAGCCATTAATATTCCGTTCACGGTTGGTGGTGGTATCGCATCTGTGCAGGATGTATCGGTCTTGCTGGAACATGGTGCTGATAAGGTTTCCATCAATTCATCTGCATTCCGAAAGTCGCAACTGATACAGGAACTCAGCAAAGCTTTCGGAAGCCAGTGCGTTGTGCTTGCCATCGATACAAAACAGGAAGCAGACAATGAATGGTATGTTTATCTTGATGGTGGAAGAACAGCAACCGGCATCAAAACAATTGACTGGGCAATGCAGGCAGTTGAAATGGGCGCAGGAGAAATATTACTAACAAGCATGAACAATGATGGAACAAAAAATGGTTTTGCATTGGACATTACTAAATTACTTTCAGAAAAATTACCGGTGCCCGTTATAGCATCGGGAGGCGCAGGAAATGCCAGACACTTTAAAGATGTTTTTTTAGAAGCTCATGCTGACGCAGCACTTGCAGCCAGTATCTTTCATTATAAAGAAATTGAAATACCGGCGTTAAAAAAATATCTTCGGGAAAATAAAATACACGTAAGACTATGAACATTCCTATGCCTGGTATTATAGTGACTGGATTGATCTCGGTCGGCATTTTTATCTGGATGAAAAAAAAACAAGCCGACCGGCATGATGACCGTATAGAACGGTTGCGTCAGAAACAGGAAGATCTGATGGAACTGCTGCAGAAAAATAAATCAGAAAGTGAAAAAACCGAAACTGATGAAAATTGATTTTAATAAATATGAAGACGGACTTGTTCCTGCCATTATCCAGGACGCGGAAACCAATAAAGTGTTGATGCTTGGGTTTATGAACCAGGCTGCAATTGATGCAACCAATGAACTGGGTAAAGTAACTTTTTACAGTCGCAGCAAACAAAGGCTCTGGACGAAAGGTGAGGAGAGTGGTAATTTTTTATTGCTGAAAGAAATTAAAGTTGATTGCGATAATGATACGTTGCTCGTCAAAGCAATACCGTCAGGACCAGTTTGCCATACCGGTGCCGATACCTGTTTTAATGAAGAAAATAAGGCAAGTGATTTTTTATTGGTGCTAGAAAAAATAATCAGTGACAGAAAAAGTAATCCATCGGAAAGTTCTTACACATCTTCTTTATTTGAAAAAGGGATCAATAAGATCGCACAGAAAGTTGGCGAAGAAGCGGTAGAACTGGTAATTGAATCAAAGGATGATAACAAGGATTTATTTTTGGGCGAAGCGGCAGATTTGCTGTTTCATTATTTAATATTACTGAAAGCGAAAAACTTCCAATTAAATGATGTGATAGAAGTTTTGAAAGAAAGACATCAAAATAATGGAAATTAAGAATTAAGAACGATAAATTCTTTTAGAAAATTACATTCTTAAATCGGTGCTAATTTCCTGATTATGCTCAGTAATCTGAATGTATAATTTTTTCCAATTCTAATTTCTTTTCGGTGTTCAGGATAAATTTAAAGCAATAACTTGATTGCCACTCCACCGAGAAGCCCTCGTACTCTAATAGACATTCAGACCCAAATGAACCAATTTGATTGGTTAGTATTTCAAAATGAGTATCATCAATGAAAAAGAATGCGCAATGTTTTGCAGAGAATTTTCGCTTGTTAGATATAACTGCACTTATATAACTGCCTGTATGAAAACTTAACTTTGGACCAATGTGAACGCCAGGCGGATCCGGACTTGTCTTCCTCTTAACTGAATCAAAAACAAAATAAGTCGTACATGCAATAAACAGGGAATGCCTGAAAATGCTGTCTGTTTCATGTTTAAATCTCTTTTGTGATTGATATTCTTTAAAACCCTTTGCATTACTACGGGAAACTGCAGGATATAAACTATCGGAAATACGTTGCCTCATTTCAGGCGTATTAATTAACGCAAATGCTTTTGTGATGATTGAAGTATCTTCCTGACAACATGCACAAAACGAAGAAAATAAGAAGCAGGCAAAGAAGATAGTTTTCATATTCCGATTTTGCTCTTGGTGTACACGATTGGCCTGATTAAATAAGTTCTTAATTAAAAATCATTATAAAGAAACAATCAATTCTATTGTTGATCTGTCTTGAAAAAATTATTAATTATTAATTATTAATGTCCCATCAATTTATTTTTCTGACTAACATATTCTTCCTGCGTGATAGCGCCCTTCTGCATCAGTTCAAATAGTTTGTGTAATTCATCCGCGATCATTTGTTGAGAAGGCTGCTGATAACCCGACGCAGCATTTGTTTTGGCAATAGCCTGTGCCAGCTGTGTGGCCTGGTTCGAGATCTGCGAACGCTTATATTCTTCCTGCGCATGGGTAATCGTATCCTTTAATAATTTAGGATGATGAATGAGTGAATAAGTTGTTTCTCCAAGTTCTGCAGCAGTTTGTATGTCTACATCGCCAAAGCCGAAGATGCGCCCCCAGACTGATTGCGTGTACTCAACATTATTAATCTTATCGAGCGGACTTTCTTTTGAATAGCGTGTAAAAAATCCCTGTTCATCCACCACTCTTACATTGGTTACACACCAGAGATTACTTTTCCAATCCATGTACATGAACAATGGGATCAAGGCTGCCAAAAGCACAATAATAAGTATGGTTCCTGTATAATTGCTCAGGAGCGTAAACAATAATACCGCCAGCAGCACCCACGCAAAAAAAGGAAGTACCAGTTTGATCCAGTGCTGTCGGATAATGATCAGAATCTTTTCATCTTTTTTTAATTCAGTTCTCATAAAGAAAGTTATAAGTTTTAAGTTCTACGTTTTAAGTTAAGAAAAAATAAATTTAGAAGTTATAGTTAGCTGTTATTACTTACTACTTATTACTTACAACTTCTTACCAGATATTTACCCGCTTTGTTTCATCACGATACATGCCATCAGCCCGCTTTATTCCAAAAGCTTCATAAAATTCAGGAATGTTTACTACAGGTCCATTCACTCTTTCTTTGGCAGGTGCATGCACATCCGTCATAACCTGGCTGGCGAGGCGTTCTTTTTTTTCTTCATACATCCAGCCGTAAGCATAGCCCAGGAAGTAGCGCTGGAGCGGCGTTAAGCCACCTACCAGTTTTCCTTCTTTGTATTGTTTAGTTTTTTTGAAAGCGTCCAGTCCAAGCAACATCCCA
The DNA here is from genome assembly GCA_040003235.1 of Ferruginibacter sp. Taxonomy (GTDB): domain Bacteria; phylum Bacteroidota; class Bacteroidia; order Chitinophagales; family Chitinophagaceae; genus Ferruginibacter. Next base: position 4,184 of record JBDUCW010000062.1, read on the forward strand.
CCAAGGTCAGCAATATTTTCGCCCTGTGTCGCTTCTCCATTAATATGTAATGTGTCCACCGGCATAAATTCATTGAACTGTTTGATGATGGCATCAGCTCTTTTTTTAAATTCATCGGCATCCTGTTTTGTCCACCAGTCGGTTAAATTACCGGCCGCATCATATTGCCTTCCCTGGTCATCAAAGCCATGCGTGATTTCATGCCCGATGGTAGAAGCACCTGCATATCCATACACAAATGCATCATCGAGGTCTTCATCTTTTATTCCCGGAACGGCAAAGATGCCTGCGGGCAAAACGATTTCATTATTACCTGGATTATAGTACGCGTTATAAGTTTGCGGCGTCATATCCCATTCGCTGCGGTCAACAGGTTTGCCCAGTTTTTTCATGTTGTAAATATGCCAGAAGATATCGGCAGTTACTGCATTTTTGAAATAAGAATTACGGCTTACCTCCAGTGAACTGAAATCTTTCCATTTGTCGGGATAACCAACTTTCTTATTGACCTTACTTAATTTATCCAGGGCTTTTGTTTTGGTAACATCACTCATCCACGAAAGTTTTTTGATGCGTTCAGCATAGGCATCCCGGATGGCTTCCACCAGGTTGTTATAACGTTCTTTTGCTTTTTCATTAAAATATTCCTTTGCAAACAACTGACCTACCAGTTCTCCCATAGCGCCTTCTTCGGCATCCAGTACGCGTTTCCATCTTGGCCTTGGCTCTTTGGCGCCTGACAATGATTTGCGGTAATTGAAATAATTCATGTAGGTAATATTATCAAGTGCTCCGGCGCTGGATTGTACAAGCCGCATTTTTAAATAATTTTTCCATACAGCAACAGGCGTATTTTTTATTTCATCACCCAGCGCTTTAAGAAATTCCGGCTGCCCCACAACAATAGAATCTTTGATATTTTGAATGCCGATATTTTTTGCATACTCATTCCAGTTGATGTTAGGACTTTGCATTGACAACTGGTCAAAAGTCATTTTATTATAATTTGCATAAGGATCACGGAGGTCTTCCAGTTTGCGGCTGGCAGTTGCCAGTTTCATTTCAAGTTTAAAAATATCGTTCATGCTTTTGTAGGCTTCCGGATGCGTCATGCCAAGTTGCATGAATGTTTGTTCCACATATCTTTTATACGCATCTCTTACTTTGGCAGTACGGTCGTCTGTCTTGAAATAATATTCGCGGTTCGGTAATCCAAGGCCACCCTGATCCATCCTGAATACCATCGCCTCACTGTTCTTATCGTCCTGCCCAACATATTCACCGAAAAAACAATTGATACCTGCAAATTGAAATGAAGCTGCTGCTTTGGTCAGTTCGGTGTAAGAATTTATTTTATTAATTGCATCAAGGTCGTTTTTTAAAACAGACAATCCTGCTTTATTGATGGCCACAGTATCCATGGCAGCAAACCAGAAATCGCCGATCTTTTGTGAAGTGGTGCCTGCTTTTGCTTTTTCTTTTGCTGCATTTTTATTGATGGTGAGAATGCGGTTATAAATTTCTTCCTGCACCAGGTTACCAATGCCCCAGCCGCTTTCGCTGGAAGGGATGGGCGTTTTAGTGATCCATCCGCCATTGGCATAATCAAAAAAATCAACGGGAGCCTTAATACTTTTGTCAATATTGGCAGCCAGAAAATCAGCCTTCTGGGCAAAGCTGCCGGTGGTAATAAACAGCAATAGCACAAAGCAGGAATATCTCATATTTTTAATTTAAGTACTAAAAATAAGAAATCAAAACGAGGATGCAATTGGTTTTTGATAAATATGCCTGACATTATAAATTTGTCATGCAGCCGGCTTTACTGAAGTATTTTTTCGGGATGTAGCGCAGCCCGGTAGCGCACGTCGTTCGGGACGACGGGGCCGCTGGTTCGAATCCAGTCATCCCGATTCTTTTTGTAACATTTTTTATCTCATGCAATTAACAAATGAGTATGAGAAAATTAAAATGGACAAATATTTTTCTTTCTTCTGATTACTGTAATTTTTTATCATCTGCGTAAACTATCGCGGTCGCTGTTCTTTCTGACCCTGCTCATTTTTTCATTATTACTGTTGTCATTCATTTTTGAATTCATACCGGTGTCGGTGCTGCCGTTTCTGTTTATCTGATTGTTGCCTGTCGTGTCCATGCTATTGTTGCTGCCGGTATTGCTGCTATTGCTGTTATTACCAGGTGTAGTCATAACCTTAGTATCTGTTGTTGTAGTTTTGGTAGTAGTTGTATCAGAACTACTGGAACCTGAATCACTGCTGTTGTTGCAGGAAAATAAAATTACTGCCGAAAGGGCTATTGCGGCGCTCCATACTTTTTTCATAATAATCGTTTTTTATTTAAGTTAACAGTCAGGTCTCCAAAACGCAAGCCATGAATCATCAACGGGATTTAAACTGAGTTATCAATTGAATGATGACTTATTTAGATACAGTTTAATATCTTTTGAGTATTTATTTGCCCGTACCGATCAGCAGCTTCTTCCCATTTTGTGGAGTTCGAATAAATTGTTTAGCCGGATATTTTATTTGACTTTTATAAAGAGTATATTTAGACTGTTGAACTTTCACCGGTAACGTCAACTGTTACAAACAAGCAATAATATCCGGTAGTAGCATGCGAACAAAGCTCATTTCAAAAACCAGCCAAAAAAAATCAGCCTTCAAAGCAAATGAAAGGAACGCATGGCAATTTTTAGAAGATCAATCGCTGATGAAATCATTGGCAAAGCATCTTGCAGAAATTGCAGCATTGAATAAATCTTTGACTGTACGCATCTGGATCGTCGGTTGTTCCCCCTGCGAAAGTGTTTATGCAACCGGAATTTTTTTATTTGAAGAATTACTGAAATCTGAATTAAAGCCGCGGATCCGGATATTTGCCACAGATGCTTCAGAAGCAAATATCAATCATGCCCGCAAAGGTTTTTTTTCTGAGGTTGGAATGAGCAGTGTTCCCGCAAAGTATCAACAGCAATTCTTTTCAAAGCTCAAACAGAATACCCAATTGATCAGATCGATGCGTGACAATTTTATTTTTGCAACACATGATTTTCTGAATGATACCGCTTTTGGTAAAATGGACCTGATCATTTGTAAAGACCAGGTTTTAAAACTTGAACCAACGGATCAACAAAAATTATTAAAAACATTTCGGGCAGCGCTTAATCCTAACGGAATATTATTGCCTGGCCCGAAAGAAAAACCAGCTTTTGAACCGGGCTCTTTTAAATTACTTTCAAAGCGATTTAATTTTTATCAAAAGCTGGAAATGGCTGGCAGATCGGGTGACGCAGCCGCCGGAAAAAAAATGTATAAGGAAATTCCTCCCGAAATTTTATTTGCAGCAAGCCATACTCAGCATACTCCACAAAATATGGAGCGTTTATTACTTGATCAACTCGCACCGGAACGGATTGTTGTTGACAACCAGTTTAACGTTATCGAATTTCAGGGCGGTCTGAATGAATTCCTGGAAATTCCTACAGGCAGGGCAACTTTACGCCTGTTCAAATTGATCAGAAAAGAATTATTTGCAGAGCTTCATAAAGTTTTGCAGGAAATGAAATTATCCGGCGGCGGTCCGCAACAACTGACGGTATCTCTGAATGCCGGTGAATTAGTTGATATTAATATTATTCCCCTGAAAAACAGAGCTGAACGTTCCTATGTATTGATCTTTAAAAAAAAGAATGTCACATCCGTTTCAAAAAAAATATCGATAGCCGAATTATCGCGGGTAAAAAAACTGGAACGGCAACTTGAATTGATCCGGCTTGAAATGGATAGTATCACGCAGGATTATGAAAATGCAGCCAATCAGTTACAGACGGCGAATGAAGAATTGATGAGCAACAGCGAAGAATTGAAAAGTCTTAATGAAGAACTCGAAACTTCAAAGGAAGAGTTGCTGCAGATCAATGAAGAGCTGGTAACGGCTAATCAGCAATTGTATAACCGCAATGAAAACCTGATCGCTGCACGCAAAAAAATTGAAGAAAACAGTGCAATGCTGCGAAAATTATACATGGAATCTCCCGCACTGATTGCAACATTATCGGGCACTGATCATGTGTATGATCTGATCAATCCGAATTACCAGGCTTTATTCGGATCTTATCCACTGCAGGGTTTACCTTTGCGCGAGGCATTACCTAAATTACAGGGCGAGGAAGATATTATCAGCATTGTAAACCGTGTATTTCATAAAGGAGAAAAAATAATTGCCAACGAATTACCTTTATTGTTGCCAAATAAAAAGCGCGGAGAAATTTTATTTTTCAATTTCACTTTTCAACCGATTTATAATGCACAACGGATTATCACGGGTGTGCTCTGCTTTGGATATGAAGTAACGGAACTCGTGGCTGTCAGAAAATTCAATGAAGGCGTAATTGAAAGGCAGCAGCTATTTTCCGATGAGTTGGAATCGCAGGTAAAAGAAAGAACTGCATCGCTCCGGGCAAGTAATATCGAACTGGAACATTCGAATAAAAATCTGGAACAGTTTGCTTCCATTGCTTCTCATGATCTGCAGGAGCCCTTACGTAAAATAAAAACCTTCACCAGTATTCTTCATACAAGATTTGCTGCCGGTTTCGATGAAGAGGTCAATTCATGGGTAAAAAAAATCGGAACTTCGGCAGAACGCATGTCGTTGCTTATCACGGATGTTTTAAATTTCTCAAGAATTACACAGTCTTCGTCCGGCTATGTAACTACAGACCTTAATAAAATTGTCAACAGTGTGATCAGTGATTTTGATCTGCTGATCAGTGAAAAAAAAGCGAAGGTTATTAAAGGAAAATTGCCGGTATTGGAAGCAGTGCCTTTGCAGATGAATCAATTGTTTTATAACCTGCTTGGCAATGCACTTAAGTTTTCAGACAAAAACCGCAGCCCCAGGATCAGCATCCTTGCAAATAAATTTACTGCCGCGCAGGCTGCTGAATATAAAGATCTTGATCCGGCATTAAATTACTGCAGGATCACTGTCACTGATAATGGAATTGGATTTGATTCTGAATTTTCAGAACAGATCTTTCAGATTTTTGAGCGGCTTCATAACAGCTCATCCTATGTGGGAACCGGAATAGGACTGGCATTGTGCCGCAAAATTGTTTTCAATCACCGGGGAAGGATCAGTGCAGCAAGCAACGGGAAAAAGGGAGCAATTTTTGATGTTATTCTGCCACTCAAACAACCTGTCCCTTAAAATATTCAATCCAAAAAGTATGGCTATCATAAATAAAGAAATGACGCTGCTGCTTGTTGATGACGATAGCGACGATCGCTCATTGTTCATTGACACGGTGAAAGACATCGATTCGGAAATCAGCTGCATAACCGCAGAAGATGGCCAGAAAGCATTGCAGTGGTTGAAAGATGAGAGTCATGTTTTACCTGATTATATTTTTCTTGATATACGTATGCCTCGCATTAATGGAAAAAAATGCCTGGAAGAAATAAAAAACGATCACCGGTTGAAAGATATTCCGGTGATCGTTTATACAACTTCTTCCAATGTCACCGATTCACAGGAATTTCAGAAAGCCGGAGCCATTCATTTTATTACAAAGCCTACTGATCCTGACGAAATATATTATATTCTTTACACAGTTATCCATGAACAGTGGCAATAATTCCCCACTTTTTTCAAAACCTGATATTAAAAAGCAATGGCATGTTTTTATCTTATTGCTGACTACCAATGAGAATATTTATAAAAAATATGGTGAGCCTCCGCTGCATTCTTTGGGTGAAAGCCGAAATGCAGAAGCTGGATATTCCTTATTACGATGTAAGGTTAGGTGAGGTGGAACTCTGTAATCACGTATCGCTGGAAACATTTAATAAACTGGAAGCAAATCTGAATAAAGCAGGCCTTGAAATTATTGAAGACAAAAAGAAAGTGCTGGTAGAAAAGATCAAACTTGCTATTATAGATCTGATTCACCACACTGAAGAATTGCCCAAGGAAAACTATTCTTTTTTTCTCAGCAAAAAGCTGGACCAGAGTTATGTTCAGCTGGCGAATATTTTTTCAGAACTTGAACATATTACGATTGAACACTTCATCATTGCCCATAAAATTGAAAAAGTAAAAGAGTTATTGTCTTATGACGAACTCACACTTTCTGAAATTTCTGAGAAATTACATTACAGCAGTGCTGCACATCTTTCAGGGCAATTTAAAAAAGTAACCGGCATTACACCCAGCCACTACAAAGGTTTTCATGCGGGTAAACGCAAACCGATCGATGGTCTTTTTTTAAGTTGATCAATTCTCCCGGGCATTTTATTATTTTATTTTATTCTGTTCCTGTCAATACGATTTATAAAATGATCGTGAAAATTCTAATGTGATTGTCGGAAATTTTATAAGTTTTAGAACGAATTATATAATAGTCATTTACAGATATGCGATTAGATTTGCTATCATCTATTTGTAACTCATAAATTACTATGTCTGAACTATCACCCCTGAGTAAAAAGGAATTAAAGATTTTGTCTTCCCTGTCAATGGGATTGCTGTATAAAGAGATCGCGTCTGATCATGGAATTTCCATCAATACAGTTAAGAAGCATGTTAAGAGCATTTATCGTAAACTGGAAGTAGGAAAGAGGCAGGATGCGATCGGAAAGTTTTTTGGAAACGATCATCAGCTACAGCCAGCTGTTGAAATGGCTGCGAAAGAAAATTTTCAGCGGTACTAAAATGTTTTGCTTACTCATAATTATTCGATCATGACTAAAATCCTACCGGGCAAAAGACCTCTTACAAAATGTATGGAGCAATTGCTCATGGATTCGCATGAGCGGCAACTGCAACATCAGAAACCTTACAGTATTTATTATAGCCGCAGCGCCAAAGGATTGCTTGAGCGTGGCCTTTTCTATACCACCCAATACCAATCGGATACCGGAACCTATCAGGCTTTTTTCATTACACAGCTTGGTGTTGAATACCTCAATTCAATTAAGTGATCAGCAATATTTACTGAATTTATGACTTTTAAGTATCAATCAATAATGATTGGTCTGAACAGTTTGTTTTTTCTATCTGCCGGACTTGCAGGATTATTTCTGCTTGATCGGTGTAATATCCTGGATGGCCAGCAGTATGAGGGAATTTTTTCCTTCATTGGTATATAATCTTTCCGTGTTTACCAGCATATTTCTGATACCGGTTCTTTCAAAAAAGAAATTCATTTCAAAACCGGAATAGATTGCCTCGCCTGATTGTACCTTTTTAATATGGTTGCGCAACTCTTTATTATCCCATTGTCCATCGCCGAGATCAAAGAGATGTAAGCCTTCTGCTTTTTCTTTAATAATACCGAACATATTGAAAAATCCTTTGTTGGCAGTCTTGATTCTCAGATCTGAATTAAGGATGAGCAAACATTCATGCATTGTTTCAAGGATCGCACTTGAGTAATCACCCGATTCTCTGAGTTCTACATTCCGCAACTGCAATTCTTCATTGATCGTTGTCAGCTCTTCATTGGTAGATTGTAATTCTTCTTTTGAAGTTTCCAATTCTTCATTAATGCTCTGTAGTTCTTCGTTAGAAGAAAGCACTTCTTCATTGGCAGACTGCAAATCTTCGCGGTTGGTCTCAAATTCTTCGCCCATTATTCTTATAATATTGCGGGCTTCCTTTAATTGCTGCTCCAGGTGATTGATGCGTTTCGTTTCCTGATTTTTAATACTACGTCCGCTTTTCTTTCCGTTTGCAGGAATAATACTGCCGGTTTGAAAAATGATCAGAAAATAAATATCCTTGCTGTTGGCTTTTATCGGCACAACTTCAATGCTGAGTTCTCTTACTGCATTATTAATGCTGATCGACAGATGTTCTTTCCGGACAGGCTTGATACTTTTTTTAGCGCTGTGGATCAGCCACCGAAGTTCATGTGAAATTTCCTCTTTAACCATTTTCATCAGGTGCAGACTGGCCTTGCCGGCAGCGGGTTCAAGATAGGCGGATGTAACTCCGCGGAAGCGTAATATTTCCAGGTCTTTGTTCACCAGCACTGTTGCAGGAACATATTTTGTAAGCAACAATTTATCCGTTTCTTTTTCCAGGTCAATATCATTTTTATGCGTAACCTGTTTTTCTTCACTGGGCTGAACATATCCTTCGGTTGTAAAATTTCGCGTTGAGTAATCCAGTTGTAACCCCGAATTGACCATCTTCTTCGTATAAATCTTATCTTCTTTATCCTGCTGTTCAAACAGGTCAATTGCACTGCCGATACTTTCCGATTTTCCTAATAATAAGAAACCGGAATATTTGAGTGCATAATGAAAAGAACGCATGATCCTGTGTTGTGAATTTGCTTCCAGGTAAATGAGAACGTTCTGACAACTGATAATATCTATCCGTGAAAATGGCGGATCCTTCAACAGATTATGCGGCGCGAAAATGCAGATGTCACGGATCGGTTTTATGACCTGGTAATGTGAATTTGTTTTTACAAAATATTTTTTCAGGCGCTGAGCGGAAACATTCTGCAAAGAATTTTTCATATACATCCCGCTTCTCGATCTTTCAATTGCCCGCTCATTAAGATCTGTAGCAAATATCTGGACCTGTGTGGACCCAGCTTTTTTACCAAGATATTCAAGGATCACGATCGCAAATGATATGGCTTCTTCGCCGGTTGCACAGCCCGGTATCCAGATCCGTAACATATCGCCCGCTTTTTTTTCTTTTAAAAGAGCCGGAAGAATTTTGTTTGTCAAGGCCTTATAAATTCCCGGATCCCGGAAAAAATTTGTAACACAGATCAACAGATCCTGGTATAAAAATTCAAGCTCCGAATTATTGTCACGAAGCATTTGTGTATAATCCGAAAGGTTTTTAAAACGGTTCAGCAACATTCTGCGCATGATACGCCTTTGAATGGTAGTTTGTTTATAATGCGAAAAATCGATATTGCGTTTGTTGTGCAGCAGGAAAAGAATTTTGCGGATCTCGGTTTTATTTTTTTCCATGAACTCATTCGCAGTCGTAATATTATATGGATGAATAATAATGGAAGCAAGCTCTTTGGCAATTTTGTCGGGCGACATTACAAAATCCACATAACCAAGTTCTGCTGCATTATGCGGCATGCCTGCATATTTTGCACTGTCATCCTGCGCAAAACCAATTCCGCCTTCCGCTTTAATTACTTTCATTCCAAGTGTACCATCTGTGCCGGTACCTGAAAGAATAATTCCGATCGCATTCTGCGAATACACTTTCGCAAGTGAAGTAAAAAAATTATCCACCGGGTGAAAACTGCCTTTCACTTTTGGCCGTGGTACCAGTTTTAATTTTCCATCTGTTATTTCCAGACTATGATTAGCCGGGATCACGTACACATTGTTCTTTTCAACAGGCATATTGTTTTTTACCTGGTGAACTTTCATTTTTGTTTTGCGATGAAATATTTCGGGCAAAAAACTTTCATGATCTGGCGATAAATGCTGGATGAACACATAAGCCATTCCTAAATTTGCCGGAAGATTTTCCAGAAATACCGAAAATGCTTCCAATCCCCCTGCAGATGCACCAATACCCACAACAGGAAATGGTTTGGGAGCACCTGTTTTTTTAGCACCTGATTTTTTTACCGCAACAGTTTTCTTTGCGGGCAGTTTTTCAACAGGCTTTTTTTTAGGAACGGGCTTCCTGTTTTTTATAATTGTTTTTTTTACGCCGGAACTTTTCATGAAACTGACAAATGAGTATTCGTAAAGGTAGCAAACTTAAGATGGTTAAAAGGATATTGAAAATGAAGTTGTGCCTTACACAGATAAGGTTCCATAATATATATCAACATATAAAAATAAAAAGGAAACGATACTTATATACCGTTTCCTTTACTAAATAAAAAACCTATTTCATCCTCCCGGAATTTTTATCTCATTTATTTTTAGTTGTTTCCTGCAGGGATTTTATTGCATCCAGGTGATGTTGCAATGTTGGCAATGTAGCAGATGCCCAGGTTTTCAGATCCCCGTTGTTTCCATCATTGGCTTCTTTCTGAAATAATTTAATATCCTCTTCATGGTCATCGATCATGTCTTTGGTATACGCCTTATCAAAGTCAGCACCTTTTTTAGCTGCGAGCTCATCGTATGTTTTCTGGGCATCATTGCTTAATGCGGCGGGAATAGTGATATTATATTTCTGCGCAAGTGCTTTCAGTTCATCACCGCCTTTTGAATGATCAGTTACCATCATTTTCCCGAAATCCTTTACACCGGCAGAAGAACCATTTGCCTGTGCAAGCTGGCCGAGTTTCACTTCCAGCATTCCGCCATCAGCCGCAGTTACCGCAAATTTAGCGTCGCCTTCTGTATTGGTGCTGTCAAATTTTTTGTCGTTCTGATCTTTGGCTACTTCTTTACTATCTGTTTTGTTTTCATCACCATTATTGCAGGAAGCTGCTGTTATTGCAAAAGCAACAATTGAATAACCGATAATCTTTTTCATGATTGTTTGTTTAGTTTTAAATTATATAAATATTTATAAATTCAGGTTATAAAATCACCTGGCTGATTTTACTGCTTCTTCATCAACATAACTGGCCAGCGGTATTTTTTCCAGGTCTCTTCTTGCAGGTGCAGTTAATGTTATCCCATCAACAGAAAAACGGGAGCCATGGCAGGGGCAATCCCATGATTGCTCAGCGGCATTCCAGGCAACGGTGCATTTAATATGCGTGCAGGCAGAATTAACGGCATGGAACTGATGGTTTTTATCTTTATACAATGCAATCACATGCCCATTATATTTTACGATGCGTGCTTCGCCGGCTGCGAGTTCTGAAAGTTCTTTTATTTTATCAGCAGAAAAGATTCCGCCCACGAGTTCTTTTACTACATCGGCCGCTTCTTTTACAAAATTGCTGAAACCCGCTACAGGCTTTACACGTGCAGGAGAAAAAAGTTCTTCGTAATTACTATGGCCATTGATAATGATATTTGATAACACCAATCCGGACAACGTTCCATAGATCATTCCATTGCCACCAAAACCGGTAGCGACATAAATATTTTCATCATTACCGGGAAGGTGACCGATGTAAGGAATGCCGTCTGCAGGTTCGAAATATTGTGACGACCATCTGAAACTTACTTCAGCAACATCAAAATAACTTTTTACATAACTTTCCAGTCTCCGGAAACAGGCTTCCGTATTTTCTTCGTGTCCCGTTTTATGATCTTCACCCCCGGCGATCAGGTAATTTTGCCCATCTACATTTTGTGTACGGTAATAATGATATGGGTCGCTCATATCATAACCGAGTGCAATGGGATATTGATCATGTTTAAGTTTGAAGGCCATTGCATAGCTTCGGTATGGTGCGCATCTGAAATGTAAAATATTTACGCCCGGTGGAATATGCGTTGCATAAATTGCTTTGGCTGATTGAATAATTCCTTTGGAACAAGTTGCATGCAGTATATCTTTTTTTTCAATACCGGTTACACAACAATTTTCAATGATCACACCGCCTGCTTCTGTAAAAGCTTTGGCAAGACCGTAAATATATTTTGCAGGATGAAACTGAGCCTGTTCACGAAGGCATCCGACTTTTAAATACGGAATCGGAAACGGAGAATCATTGATAAATCCTACCGGCAGACCCAACTCCTTTCCCGTGTTCACCAGGTCATCGAGTTCTTTGTCCTGACTTTCATTGATCGAAAAAATATAACCATCGCGCTCTTTAAAATCACATTCAATATTGTAAGTGCTGATATTCTGTTTGATCAGGCCGATCGCAGCTTTGGCACCATGGGCAAGTAATTCAGCATTATCACGCCCAAAATTTTTGATTATTTTACTATACGGCGTATCATAAAATGTATTAAGATGGGCAGTTGTTCCGCCGGTAGTGCCGAAGCCTATACTGTGCGCTTCTGCAATGATACAGGATTTGCCGGCATGCTGCAGAAGCAGGGCAGTGGTAAGGCCTGTTATCCCCCCACCAATAATGAGCACATCAAATGCGTTAGCAGGAATATCCTGTACTGCAGTTTCAAAATCGCCCATCCCATGTTGCCATAAACTTTTGCAGACACCATCTCGTTTCATAAAATTATTATTGGGAATGATCCAGTTCTTTAAAATTATGCCAGCCTTTTTTTGCTTGACGGTTAATAAAGAAGATAAAAACCTGTGTAATTTTTTTCACATTCTGGAAAATAATGGACAAGTGCGTGCGTAAGCCGGTTTGAAAAAAGCATCTTTATATGCCGGTAAGAACCAAAACTATATAGGCTTAAAAGGCATAGGTTTTGAAAACTCAACTGCATTATTAACTATTAAATTTTATGGTATGGCAAAGTATTCAAAAAAAGCAGGAGAGAAAGTAGAGAAAGCAATGCATGAAAAAAAAGAAGGCACGTTGAAAAGCGGAAGAAGCGGTAAAAAAGTAACCAGCAGCAAACAGGCAATCGCAATCGGACTTTCAGAAGCAAGAGCGAAAGCTGCAAAAGTTCCTAAAAAGGCTGTTAAGAAAAACGCATCAAAATCTACTGCACAAAAAGCTGCAAAGGCCGGCCCCAAAAAAGGGACAAAAAAAAGTAGCTGATATTGATGAATATAATAAGAAAAGAAGAATGACGATCAACTGACGGAGGCCTGAATTGCGGAAGTAATTTTTTCTATCCCTGCTGATGTAATGCAGATGATCAGTGTGTCTTCCTGGTTGGTTGTTACAAGCCCTTCCTCTTCAAGCAACCGAAGGTGTTCCTGTATAATACTCCAGTCCTGGAATTGACGCAATATAATTTCTCTTGGCCTGCACTTATAAGTACCAGGTTGTGGATCATCCTTCGTGATATTAAAAATAGTATGCAGGGTCTTATACTGGGTATCCATCCGATAAATATATTGTAAATATACATGCAGGGATACAATATTTATTAACAGCTATTCCATAATTTAATCAGTAGGAAGCATTATAACAGTACAGGATTGATTTTTTTTGTGGGTAAATCATTTCCCGTTATTCAATTTGGATGGGCCGTTAATTGCGGCTTTAACCAAAATCTGCCCCAAAATGAATTTATAACCACTGTAATTGACCGAAAGGCGTGACTTTCCGGTTCAGTCGCTACTGGCATAGGTTTTGGCAATCAGCCACTGCATTTCTTAAAAATAAAACAATCTGCGTGATGTCACTTTCTCAGCAACTCATTTATCTTTTTGTTCTGGCTATACCGGTGGCATGTGTTGCATGGACGGTTACGCACGAAGAAATCTTCCGGGAACCAAGAGAGTATTGTTTGAAATGCAGTAAAGAAGGAAAGACCATTTTAAAACGCAAATTTTTTTATGTATTCACCTGTGAGTATTGTTTCAGTCATTATGTTACAATGCTGCTGCTGATCATTACACATTATACATTGCTCTTCACCGGCTGGCGTGGTTATATCATCGCAGGATTTTCATTGGTATGGATCGCCAATATTTATATGAGCCTGTATAACCTGATACGGATCGATATAAAAAAAGAAGGCACCGATGCAAAACTGATAGAAGAAGCGTTGAACGAAGTGCAGGAAAACAAATAAAAATTCTTTTCAATTTTCTTTTTTAAAAAATGCCATCATCCGTAGTCGCACGAATTCATTATGATACAACTTCGCAGGTATTGCAAATAGTATTTGTATCAGGAATGGTATATGCTTATAAAAATGTTCCGGAAGAAGAATATTTAAAGATGAAAAATTCGCGGAGCAAAGGCACTTATCTCAATCAGCATATCAAAGGAAATTATCAGTTTGAAAAAATAAGTGATTGACGATTTAATTTTTCTTTCTCGCTTTCATTTGCGCCATATATAAGGAAACAGGTTGAAGTCCTTCTTTGTTCTGGCCTTCCCATTCCCCGTCTGGCCTGTCTTTCAACCTGCCCTCGTATTTTTCGCCCTGTAAGCCAATGCAATAATTTTTCCCACTTATATAAGGGCTTTGCACTACAGATTTTTTTGCAGTACAGTTCCAGAGTATCTGTGTCACACCACTCCATCCATGCCCGGTTCCCCAGTTACCACGGTCCTGGATATTGATCTCTCCATCGCTGATAATATTATCATATAAAGTTCCCATTGCCCATCTGTGATGCGGACCAATATCGGCATGCGTATTTTTTGCAGTGCAGTTATAAAAAACATTCGGCCCGCGAACCTGTGCACCTGTAACATAATCATGGCGGCCATCCGATGCATGGCAGTTCGTAAATAAATTCAGTTGCCCGGTATTGTTGAAAGAATAGCGCCGGCCGCCGGTGATCAAAGACTTTGCATCAGAACAATTACAATCAGTCACAGTAATATTTCTTGCATCATCTGCAAGATTAATACAACTGTATCCAAAATATTTACAGGTAATATTGCGGGCCCACCCATTTTCTATTTTATTAAAATGAATGGCATCCCATCCATGATTTTCTGCTGTATCGCTGGTAAATTCAGATTCACAATAAAGATTTTCAACACCTGTGTTTTCGATGCGGCCCGCAAAACTGTATTTATAAATTTCAGCTCCGCCATATTTTGTCTCCATCGGCATCACGATGGGATTGTCAATAAATATTTTATTGCCTTCTGTTTTTGTGACCGTTCTTTCAAAACGAAAATCATATTCATGCGGCGTCCATTGTTTGGTATCGCTTCTTGCTTCGATCTGGTCCATCTTCAGATCTTTGATCCATTGTTCAGTACCGGGCCTGAATACAATGATTCGATCGCCCGCTGAATATTTTTCTGCTGATGCTACATTGAATGAATGTGTGCCAACAGGAACATATTCATCCGTGATGGCTGTTCTGGTTCCGGCAATTTCTTTAATATTTCCTTTGCCGGAAACATTGATGAGTGATCTTTGTGTAGTACCTGCAGCAACCAGTTTTGTGTCATTGCCTTCGCCGCGGAGCACGACCCCACTGCTTTCTATCCTGATCGTCCCGGGAATAATATAGGTTCCCTTCTTCAATAATACCGCTCCGCGAAAACCATTTTTATCCAATGGTAATTTTGATGCTTCATCAATGGCAGCCTGTATTACTGTTTCATCATTTTTATAAGAAGTTGGTTCTATTGTTTTAACAACAGCAACGGTTGGAATTTCTTTTTCTGATGCATAATAACCAACAAGACTGAAATCGGGAATGATATTTCCTTTTTCATCAGGTGTATAAATGAGTGAACCATCTTTATTTAATTTTACAAATTTTGATTCCCATTTTTTGGAAAAGGAAAAAGAAAGCAGCATTAATAAAATCATGGCAACAGCAATTGTTTTGAACGGCATCTGACAATTTTTTCGGGATGAGTATTTTACAAATATCATGTATTTACTTCTAAACCTTTAAACCTTCCAAACGATCAAACAGATTCGTCAGGCCACTTATTTTAAGACTTCATTTATAATAATCTTCGAATGGCCAGACGAATATTATATTTTACTTCTAAACTATCAAACCTTCCAAGCCATCAAATAAATTCGTCAGGCCACTTATTTTAAGACTTCATTTATAATAATCTTCGAATGGCGAGACGAATAGTATAAACGATCTAAACTCTTTATTTTTGCAATTATGACCCCGGAAAGATTTGACCGACTCACTGCTGTTTTAAATAAACGCCAGCCTGATCTGACAATTGTGCTGGAAAATGTTTTTGATCCGCACAATATATCTGCTGTGATGCGCACTTGTGATGCTGTTGGAATTCAGGAAATATATATTCTGAATACAAAAATTCCCCTTCATAAAAAATGGGGAGCCAAAAGCAGCAGCAGTGCCGCCAAATGGTTAACAGTATTACAATTCGATAACAATGAGGAATGCTTTGAAGCACTTCGGAAAAAGTATAAAAAAATATATACTACCCATTTAAGTTCAGATGCTGCAAGTCTTCACGAACTTGATCTTACTGAGCCTGTGGCATTGGTATTTGGAAATGAACACAGCGGTGTAAGTGATGAGATGATCGCATTTGCTGATGGGAATTTTATTATCCCGCAGGTAGGAATTATCAAGTCACTCAATATTTCTGTAGCCTGTGCGGTGACAGTGTATGAAGCTTTCCGGCAGAAAAAAAATGCAGGTCATTACGATGCTGCAAAACTTTCTCCTGAACAATTAGATACATTACAAAAGGAGTGGGGCTTTCTGGAAGAAGAATAAATAGAACGCAGATTTTTAAGATAGGATTGATTAATGATAATTTTCTTTTGTTGATTAAAAAACATTTTTTTCTATGGTTGTATGCTATCAGAAAATCATTTTAATCCCAATAATCATAAAGATCATAATAATCAGCGTTCATTTTTTAGTAACACAACGCAATACTGCAATTTTTTACTTTTTAATTTTTACTTCATGAAATTTTTATTGAGTGCAATTATCCTGTTACTGTTGGTAACTTCCTGTTCCCACACATACTATATCGTGCGGCATGCAGAGAAAGCACAGGTTGCCGGCGATCCGCCATTATCTGAAGCAGGAAAGCAGCGTGCTGAAAAATTAAAGGAAATACTCAAAGGAAAGAAGATCAAATATATTTTTTCCACCAACACCATCCGTACTTTATCTACAGCAAAGCCTTTGAGTGATGCTATTGGAATAAAAACCGTTATTTATGATCCGCGGAAAGATTCTGTATTGATTGCCCAGTTAAAGACTTTAAAAAAGAATGTGTTGATAGTCGGGCACAGCAATACGATCGATGATATTGTGAATAAATTATGCAATGCTAAAAAGATTCCTGCCGATATTGACGATGCCGTGTACGATAATTTATTTATTGTAACTTATCATGGGAAAAAAATAAATTTTAAGCAGGAGAAATATTAATACATCTCAATTATTCTTTCAATAAAATATTGATATCTTCAATCAACCTGGTTGCATCCACAGCCAGGGTTCCTTTGTAAAGCCCACGAATATGGCCTTTGCGGTCTACCAACACCATATTTTCTGTATGTAAAAATTCAGTGGAATCTTCAGAAAGCCCGGGTAATTTTTCTATAAAGTAAGAACGTCTTGCGATCGTATTAATAGCCGTACTGCTGCCGGTGAGCAAATGCCATTGCGATGACTTGATATCATGCAATTCAGCATATCTTTTCAAAACTGCAACAGAATCTTTTTCGGGTGTTACACTGTGAGATAAAAAAATAATGTTCCCATTCTCTTTGAAAGTATCTGCAACAGTCTTCATATTATCGATCATCTTCGGACAAATACCGCCGCAAGATGTGAAGAAAAAATTGACGACATAAATTTTCCCCTGTAATGATTGATTGCTGATGGTCTGATTATCCTGGTCTGTAAAACTAAATGCCTGGATCGTATGGATAGAATCAATTGATAAATGATCTTCAGCAGGCCACAACGCAGTAAAATCTGCTGTATTGTAATAAGGTAATGATTGTACAATGTCGGTATGTTTACTTTCACATGCGGAGAAGAACAACAGGACAATGCTGCAATTAATTATTTGTCTTTTTCCATGGCGAAGCACAATTTTTGCTGCCGATATTTCCGTAGATCTTTCCATTTCTTACTTCGTAATTTGCTTTGATGCTGCCATCATTATTTAGTAATAATTCTTTCCCTGCTTCCTGGCCGGTTTTATAATTAAAATCTTTAAACAATTTTCCATCTTCTGTCCATTCTTTTACATTGCCTTCATAAACATCTTTTTTAAAATGATACAGGAAACGGATATTACCATTCGCAAACCATCCCTGCTGTTCTCCTTCCTGCCAGCCATTGATGTAATTCCTTTTTTCCTTTTTCTTTTTATCGGGATACCACTGTTCCTGTATTCCATCCATTTTACCATCTGTGAAAGCATTTAAAAAAGCCGTATCCCCATTGGGATACAGCCTGAATTGAAAACCACTGAATAACGAGTTGTTGAAATATAGTAATGGCCCTTCTTCTTTCCAGATGCCTGAATCTGCATTGGCAAAAATATGGGGCATTGTTTTTTTTTCAGCTGCCTGATTGCAGCCTGCAAGAGTGATTATGATCACCAAAAAAATATTATTGCGTAACCGTACCGGCTGTTCCATAAAAACCACTTCCATTAATGTAAGGATCCTGTGCAGTTGTGTGATAATGATAAATACCGTTTGGATAATCAGCAGTTACTGTTGTATGTCCGTGATATGCATCCAGATTTGCATTGGTAATGAGTACGCCATTTTCCATCGGGCCATAAACAGGAAAACCATCCAGTAAAAAACCAATCAGTGCATCTTTACCCTTCGTAGTTGTGATATAATATGGCTCTGCATGATAATGATAAACACCTTGCTGTTGGGGATGGCCATCATACTGGTCAAATGAATTGATCTCACCTGTGAGTGGTGAGCCACCGGCGGCATATTGATTAAAAATTGAAACGCCGTTGACCGCAACACCGATTGCACCGAGTGGAGTTGCCGCATGAGTGGACGCCACTGTTGGGTTCAATGGAATTTTAAATGTTGCATTCGCCTGCGCTATCCGGTTAGGGTTGAGATTAAACAATGGATTGGTTCCATTATATGCCTCATATAAAGAAGCCCATGCAGTTCCCTGGTAGTAAGGACTTTTATGATCGGGTAGTCCTGTTGTTTTGATCACCACAAAATTTCCTTCTATATAAATATTACTGGCGCCGTAAATTTTGCTGTATACTGCCGGGACGGTGGTAGTTGTTGTTACCGTTGCAGTATCAGTTCCTGATTTTTTACAGGCGATGATGCTAAAAGCAACAATAATAATTGTTGAATAAATGATGATCTTCTTTTTCATGCTGCCGGGTTTTAATGTCAGACGATTGTTCTTATTGATTCCTTCTTTGAAATAAAATTATTCTGGATGTTCCTGCTTCCCCCGTTCTGGCGGCGGCCCTTCACCAGGTGGCGGCATTTCATGATCGCCGGGAGGAGGAGGTCTTTCACCCCGCGGTGGCGGTGGCATATGATTACCGGGTTGTGGTCCTGCGATCATTCTTAATACATCGTTGATGACCTTATCAAATTTTTCCTGCTGTGTGGCGGTGAGTATCAACCTTACTTTGCTGAAATGATTGAATGTATTTACATCTTTTTGTTTCTCCAGATTGCCGATGATGCCGGTCATAGAATCGACCTTGACGTTATTGCTTTCTATCTTTCCAAGCATGGAAAATAAAATGTCCTTCTGCAAATGAAGTGAATCGTTCAGTTTTTTATTGAGATTGAAATGTTCATCTCTTAAAACCCTGAACTGTTTAATCTCATCATCCGTAAGCGATAATTTTTCTTTGAGCAGGTTCTCTACCATTGCCGGTCCCGGGTTGGGCGGTGGTGGCGGTTGTTTTTTGCCGAACCATAAAAGTCCGAGCAGCACTGTATTTGCCAGCAACAGCAAAACAGTAATGGCGATGATGATTTTATATTTATTCATTAAATCATAATTTAATATACAGTGGTATCCAGGTTGTATTCACCGGCAAAGGCATCCTCCGGACTTTGCTTTGATTGAACTGTCTGTGCTTTACTATTATTAAAATGCAGGTAACTCAGCATGTTCATAATAATAAAGAAGACCAGGCAGGCATATAAGGGAACCAGTATTTTTTTAAAGCCCGGGGGAATACTGATCCTTTCGTTATTTTTTATGCGTTGCTTTAACCTTGTTAACAGAAAATAATCAGGTTCGGCCCTTTCAATTCCATTGATACTGCTGATGATCTCTTCCGCATTATATGATTGTTTATTTTCCATATTACGATTTACTTTGACGATGTTACTGCAGCCTTCCTTCGCTGGTAAAAAATTATTTTAAAGATGACAATTGTTTTCGAAGGTTATCACCCGCTCTTGACAGTAAAGATTCTACAGCACCCACATTTTTTTTGAGCACTTCACTGATCTCGATATTTCCGAGGCCTTCTATTTTAGAAAGTATGAATGCTGTCTTTTGATTTTCCGGTAATTGATTGATTGCTTTAAAAAGGATTGCCGACTTTTCTTTATTTTCCAATGCTACACCGGGATGATGAAAATCTGCAGTGGCCTCAGCCGGAGAGTTATTGCCTGAAAAAATATCTGAAAAAATGCCAAACCGCTTTTTCCGGCTGCGGTATTTTAAATGGTCCAGCGATTTGTTGATGGCTATACGGTAGATCCATGTCTTCAATAAGGATTCGCCCCTGAAACGGTGCAGGGAATTATTTACTTCAATAAAAACATTCTGCGTTATTTCTTCTGCATCTTCGGGTTGCTGAACATAACTGAGACAGGTATTATAGACAATACTTTTGTAAGCGTGATATAATTCTTCAAATGACTGGTAAGTATGTAGATTCTCTTCCGGCAATGATTAATGGTTTGTGATAGGACGACAGTGAAGGCTTATTCCTACGGCAGATCTTTAGAATTAATAACTAATGATCCTTTAGGGTTAATAAAATTCGAAAAAACAAAGAGATCAACACGCAGAAAAATTATTAATTCCTAATTACTAATTCTTAATTATGCTTAAAAGCTTTCGTCTTAATTGACAACTTTATTGGCACAACTGCTGCTGGCAAAGGCTTCCGGCTTTGCTTTGAAGGCGAAACCCATGCCCAGGATATACCCCATTGCTTCGCGAAGTGCTTCATTGCTTTTGAATTGCGGATTGGTATTGATGTCTGCATGAACTTCCATGTCCACATCATACACTGTAAAAAGATCGCAGAGCTCGTAAGCAATTTCAATACTCTTGGCCACTTCAACCAGCATGCGTTCTTTAATGGAATACCTGTGGAGCGTTTTTTCATTGTGAATGAACATAAAGCCGCCACGGCCTTCACGTAAAAAAACAATCACGGTTGCAAACTCGGTTTCTTTGCCTTTTACCTGGCTGTCTGTACCGATACAAACCTTTAATTTGTTGTTGAGTTCTGCTTCTTTCCGGATGGCTTGTTCTACTGCATCTTTAATGGGAAGCTGGATTGGGTCTCCATTGAATTTTCTCCATTTCATAATGAGGGGGTTTTCTAAAAGTACTGTTTTTAATTAATAATTGATAATTAATAATTAAAAATTCCTCCGGGTTGCATTGATTTGCGATTGCCGAAAGCAAAATCAATTTTAAAAAATTGATGTATGCATTCAATCCAGGATGGAAAAAATATTCAAAAGTGAAAAATAAAAATGGAAGCGGGAGAGTTGAAAAACCAGAATCGGTTTTTAGATTTGTGTCTATAATGATGTTTCGACTTGAAAAAATTATTAATTATTAATAATTAATTCTGTTTATTTAGGAAAC
>JBDUCW010000181.1:0-7626 GCA_040003235.1 Ferruginibacter sp.
CATATTCCAGATTATTACACCGAGCTTTCTTGCAGTGGCACTGATTGCAGCAGGCCAGAGCAGTACTGTTACCGGAACACTGGCAGGCCAGATAATTATGGAAGGATATTTAAGTCTGCGCATCAATCCTTTATTAAGAAGACTGATCACAAGACTTCTGGCGATCATTCCTGCATTGATTGTAATTTCGGTTTATGGGGAAAAAGATGTTGATGCTTTATTATTGTTTAGCCAGGTAATACTCAGTCTCCAGCTCGGTTTTGCCATTATTCCTTTGATCCATTTTGTAAGTGATAAAAAAACAATGGGCAAGTTTGCAATCAACAATATTACCAAAATTGCTGCATGGATTATTGCCGCAATCCTCATTTATTTAAATATGAAATTATTAGCGGGTGAAGCCGTTAAAATATTCAGTCATGATACATTATGGCCGAAGTTGCTGGTTATACTCGGCGCTGTTGCCTGTGTCAGCCTGTTGATCTACATTATCATTCACCCATTCATTACACAGATCAAAAAAGGTTTGTCTATACAGATGCATCCGGATACCGGTATTATCAATCTTGATATTCCGGTCTTTAATAAAATTGCTATTGCACTTGATTTCAGTGAAAATGATCAGAAGCTGCTGGCGTATGCTGTAGGCCAGGGAAGAGAAGAAACCGAATACCTGTTGATCCATGTTGTTGAAAGTGCGTCAGCAGTTTTACTCGGTAAAGAAAGTGACGATTATGAAACAAGAAGGGATCAGCAACAAATGGATTTTTATGTAACACAATTAACCGAACGCGGATTTAAAGCAGATGGCAAACTCGGCTACCGAAATCGAGTAAAAGAAATTGTACGCCTCACCACTGAGAACAATGCGGCAATGCTTGTGATTGGTGCGCACGGACATGCAGGTATCAAAGATTTTATCTATGGAGAAACCGTGAATGCGGTAAGACATGAATTGCGTTTACCGGTATTGATCGTAAATCTTTAAGATTGATACGGTCGTGATGAATAAAAAATGTTCTTACCTGCTTGAATTATTCGCGGTAATACCGTTCAACGTTTTGTCGATGCTATTGATCCATGCTGCCTGCCTGTCTGGAAGCTGACCGTTCTTCGTTTCAGCATCATATTGATTTTGCAGATCGCTCATATATTTATAACTCTCATTATAAATTTTATTAAGAAGTGCTGAATAATTCTGCATGGTGAAACTTGTCTGCTCCAGTCGCTCCATAAATATTTTCATACCAATATAACTGATGTCGAAATGGTGCTGTTCATGTGCAAGTATATAATCTGTTTTTCTTCCGGGCTTTACCCAGGAAGCAGACCTGCTGAAAAAACAATAGGTAGAAATTGTGATGCTCCCTCTGCCATTTTTATAAAGCATGCCTGCATTGAAACCAAACCCTGAAGCGGTGAGTGCTGCAACATTTCCGGTAGGCTGGGTGATCGTTTTAAAATTATTCCACTCAAGTTTATCTCCGGGCTCATAATAAATGGTATCGTTGGCTGATGAAACGGCAGGTATCACTTCCCGCAGGTTTAAGGAAAGAGGTTGTGCCAGTGAAACATCTGTTGAAGCAAGGAAAAGAGAGAAAATAATAATGAATTGTTTGCTGATGATCATGGTTCGCTTATAACTCAAAACGCCAGCCAATTATTATTTACTAAGCCGGTCTCGAAGCAGTTTTATAATTTGATTAACATCGATTTTTTCCATGCATTTAAAATGGCCGAGCGGACATTTATCATAACCGATTTTACTGCAGGGCCGGCAATACAATTTTTTGATCTCAACAGTATCATAGTGCTGCGCTGATCTTTTTCCATAATAAGGGTACATGCCAAAAGCCGGAACAGTGTTGCCCCAAACCGAAATGATCGGTCTTTGAAAAGCAGCTGCAATGTGCATCAGGCCTGTATCATGTGTGATCACAACTTTTGCATTTCTTACGAGGTCTGCAGACTCGTTGAGATTAAATTTCCCGCAGGCATTGTATATTTTAATTTCATCCTGCGCTGCTATCAACTTTCCGTTTGCCTGATCTTCTTTTCCGCCTAATAAAATAACGGGATGATCAATTGCTTTGCATAATTCCTGCAGTTTATGTAAAGGCAATTTTTTGGTATTCAATGCAGCGCCGATCACTACAGCTATATAACCTGCAGAATGCGATACGGGAATGTCTTCTTTTTTTACTTTGTCAGGTTCAGGAATAAAATAATCCAGTCCAAAGCCATCATCTGTTACTTCCAGTTCTTTGATGCAATCAAAATAACGGTCTACAATATGAATATCCGGCAGTGTATTTATTTTAATACTGGTGTAAAGGAATTTTCGAAGGTTGAGTTTATTAAAAGAGAAAGTCTTAATTCCTTTTAAAGCTTTTTTTACCCGCATGGTACGGAGGTTGTGATGCAGGTCGATGATGTAATCAAAATTTTCTTCTTTCAGTTCGTTGATCACTGACTCAAGGTCGCCATCCAGTAAATGTATTTTATTGATATAAGGATTGTGTTCAATAATTCCCCGAAAAGATTTTTTTGTAAGAAAATGAATTTCGGATTCGGGATATTTTTTCCGCAGGCAACGGATGACCGGCGTTGTGAGAACAATATCACCGATAGAAGAAAAACGAATGATCAGAAACTTCATGCTGCAAATATAGTTTACTCAGGAGTGAATACATAGCCACAGAAGAAACGGAAATACGCTGAAATGTTTTTTGCCACCAATTGCACGAATAATCACGAATGAATACGCAGTCACAGAACTATATGATTTTTTTGCCACGAATAAAATCCATAAACACAAATTTTAAAACCAAAATTCAGCCAGGCGCGGAATTCGTTCTATGGCTGAACAGGATGAGCCTTCCCACAATACATGAACCAAGGAAAAACAAGTAAGCCAAATAAAAAAAGTTATCTCTTTAGCTTTCGATATAGTTAAGATCCTTACCGAATGTTTCATCAGTAAACACGGCGGCCGTTACCGTTATGGCCATGATCACACAACCTGTTATCAGACCGCTTTGTGCATAAGAAAAATAATGTTGCAGCCAATTGAAGAGCAGTAGTGTGAGCCACAGGGAACCTCTTACCATATTGGGCGCAGTAGTGGCAGCCATTCCGCGGAGATTGGTACCAAACTGTTCGGCAGCCATTGTTACAAACAGCGCCCAGAAACCTGTTCCAAAACCGAGGAAGGCACAGATAAGATACATCGAAACATCGCTGTTATTGAGTGGCGAAAAATATAATCCAATGCCGACGGCTGTAAAAAAATAAAAAATATACAATGCCTTTTTCCGGCTCTTCAGCCATTGACTTACAAAACCCACAAGCATATCCGTTAGTGAAATGGCAATATACGCATACATGGTTGCTTTACCGGGTGTGATAGCTTCCGAGATACCTAATTTTTTTCCGAACTTGTTTGAGAAAGCAATCAGGATGCCGATCACATACCAGGTAGGCAGGCCGATAAAGATGCTGAATATATATTTGCGGAACCTTGTTTTGTTATTGAAGAACATTCCAAAATTTCCGCGGGTTACTTTTTGTTCCTTCACCTGTTTGTACATACCTGATTCGAAAACAGATACTCTTAAAATCAACAGACAAAATCCCAAACCACCACCGATAAAATAACAGATGCGCCAATCGAATTCTTTTGAAATAAAATAAGCCACCACCGCACCAGTCAGGCCAATGCCCGCCACCATTGAAGTAGCGAGTCCTCTTTTTTCTTTACTTATAAGTTCCGAAACCAGTGTAATGCCAGCGCCCAGTTCGCCGGCAAGACCGATGCCAGCAATGAACCTTGTTATTTTATAAGCATCAACGGTGTGGACAAATCCATTGAAAATATTTGCAGTGGAATAAAGTATGATGGAACCGAACAAAACACTCAGTCTTCCTTTTTTATCGGCCATGATCCCCCAGATGATACCACCGATGAGTAAACCGATCATCTGTATACCAATAATAGATTCACCGCTTTTATTGACCTGTTCAGCATCCAGCCCTAAAGAAGTAAGGCTAGGTATCCTTACAATATTAAAAAGCAGGAGGTCATAAATATCTACAAAATAACCAAGTGCTGCAACAATAACAACGATGCTGAGAATAGAGTTGGATTGCTTTTGCATGAACAGACTTTATGAATTGGAAGATGTGCTGCTTTTCTTTTTACCAAAAAATAATTTGATGATGACAGGTGCTGTTGTAACCAGCACAATACCGATCACGATAATTTCGAGATGTTGTTTGAGATCAAATCCGAATTGGGACAATATCCATTTCTGTAAAAAATGTCCGGCCAGTATCATACTCAGCACCCATGCAACGCAACCGATAATATTGAAAAAATGAAATTTCTTTTTATCCATCTGTACAATACCGGCAACAATGGGTGCAAAGGTTCTGATAAAAGGAATGAACCTTGCGGCCACGATGGCGCCGCCGCCATGCTTATCATAAAATTCGTGTGCCTGTTCCAGGTAGCGTCTTTTAAAGAACCATCTTTCTTTCCACTTATACATACCGGGGCCGAACTTTTTTCCAGTCCAGTAACCCAGCATATTTCCTAATATCCCGAATAAGGATACCAATCCAATCATTACAAAAAGATCGACCCACTCATTGCGTACCTGTCCCATGCCGACCAATTTCAGGAATTGATGTGAAAGGCCCGGCAATACTTCGCCGTCTACTTTCATTTCATGGGCATAAATACCGGCAACAAAAAGTAAAGAATCTCCCGGCAGAAAGAATCCTGCAAACAAACCGGTTTCTGCAAATATTACAAACAGCAATAACCATAAGCCGCCGTGCTCAATATACCATTGCGGTTGCAGTAATTGTGTCCAGTGAAAATCCAAAAAAATAAAATGCTCCATAAAATAAAGTTATTGTGAATTTACACAGGATCCATACTTGTTTTCAGTTCGCCTTCCCATTTACTTACTGCTGCAGTAGCGAGTGCATTGCCAAGAACGTTCGTCATCGTTCTGCCCATATCACAAAAAACGTCGATGGCCAATACCAATCCGATCCCTTCCGGAGGAATGTTAAACATGCCGCAGGTGGCAAGAATCACTACCAGTGAAGCTCTTGGCACTCCTGCAATTCCTTTGCTGGTGAGCATGAACACCAGCAGCATCGTTATCTGCGTGCCAACATGTTCAGTGATAGAAGTAATATTATATGCCTGCGCAATGAACATACTTGCAAAGGTCATGTACATCATGCTGCCGTCAAGATTAAAAGAATAACCAAGCGGAAGTACAAATGAAACAATCTTGTTGTTGCAGCCAAAACGTTCCATCTCTTCTACCATTTTCGGAAACACAGCTTCGCTGCTGGCGGTATTGAATGCAATGGCCATTGGACTGGAGATACGTTTTAAAAGAACAAATAATCTTTCTTTTAAAAAAAGATATCCAACCATTATCATAATAAGCCATAGGCAAAGCAGGCCAAAATAAAATGAACCGATGTATTTAATATAAGTCAATAAAATTTCAATTCCATAAACTGATATAACAGCGACCATTGCACCGAAAACTCCAATGGGTGCAAGGTTCATTACATAGCCCACCATTTTGAGTACAACATGCGTTAATGAATCGAGTGCATTGATAATAACTTCTCCTTTTTTTCCAATTGCTGTGAGGGCAATACCAAAAAAAACTGAGAATATGACGATTTGCAGAATTTCGTTATTGGCCATCGCTTCTATGATACTGCGTGGCACGACATGCTCTACAAATTTAGGCAATGAAAATTCCGTGGTCTTACCGATAAGATCCTTTGCGCCCTGCACATCTGCATTAGCGATATTAACGCCTACACCGGGTTTGGTAATAGTAACAATGAGCAGGCCGAGCAATAAACTGATCAATGAAGCGGAGATGAACCAGATCATGGCTTTACCACCAATGCGGCCGACAGATTTCATATCGCCCAGCCGGGCAATACCTACAACCAATGTAGCGAATACCAATGGCGCGATGATCATCTGAACAAGGCGCAGAAAAATTGTTGTGAGTAATTTAATCTTTGGAGAGAAACCGCTGATAAACTGAGCCGAAGCATTTTCATGAATAAAATAACCTGCAATAATGCCCAGCAGCATTGCAATGAAAATGTATAATGTTAAACGGCTTTTTTTAGAACTGCTGCCATTCTGTAATTCCATAGCTGGTTTTTAAGAATTCGCAATATAATATTATTATCACCGATGTTGGCAATAAGCCATAAAAATTACAGGAGGTTGTAGTATTTTGAATTAATTGCTTATTTTTCCATTCCGGAGTACGGGAATATTTCATCATTAAACCAAACAACTGATATGAGTTTATTTGTAAGAAAACCACTCAGTGTTTTACTTGCTGAAGCAAGTGATTCAGAGAAAGGCCTGAAAAAAACATTGGGAACAGGTTCCTTAATTGCCCTTGGAATTGGAGCTATTATAGGAGCAGGATTGTTTTCCATTACTGGCGGCGCTGCAGCAGCTAATGCGGGACCTGCGATTACTATTTCTTTTATCGTTGCTGCATTAGGTTGTGGGTTCGCTGGACTTTGTTATGCAGAATTTGCCTCTATGATTCCAGTTGCAGGAAGTGCTTACACTTATTCTTACGCGACCATGGGCGAATTTATTGCCTGGATCATCGGTTGGGATCTGGTACTCGAATATGCAGTTGGTGCTGCAACCGTAAGTATCAGTTGGAGCAGATACCTCGTTAAATTTTTTGAAGGGTTTGGTGTTCATCTTCCCCAAGCATGGACTGTTGGTCCGTGGGACGGAGGTTATATTAATTTACCTGCGGTCTTTATTGTTGTGCTTGCAAGTTTACTTTTAATAAAAGGAACAAAAGAAAGTGCACGGGTTAATAATGTTATTGTTTGCGTAAAAGTTGTCGTTGTTTTAATCTTCATCGTCTTGGGATGGAAATATATCAACACAGCAAATTATCATCCTTACATTCCTGATAATACAGGCACTTTCGGTGAATTTGGTTTTAGTGGTATTGTGAGGGCCGCCGCAATTGTATTCTTTGCCTATATTGGTTTTGATGCGGTAAGTACGGCCGCACAGGAAACAAAAAATCCGAAGAAGTCAATGCCGTGGGGCATTCTGGGTTCATTGGCAATATGTACTGTGTTGTATATTTTATTTGCACACGTAATGACGGGCGTTACCAGTTATAAAACTTTTGCAGGAAAAGATGGCATCGCACCGGTTGCTGTAGCAATCGATCATATGGGAACTGTAGATGCTTCCGGTGGTCTTCACCCTGATTATCCATGGTTGAACAGAGCGATCATTGTTGCTATTTTGGGAGGTTATGCTTCTGTAATCATCGTGATGCTGATGGGTCAGTCAAGGGTTTTTTATTCAATGAGTAAAGATGGATTGATCCCTAAAGTATTTTCTGATGTTCATCCAAAATTCAGAACGCCTGCAAAATCAAGTCTGATCTTTATGATCTTCGTAAGCTTGTTTGCTGCTTTTGTTCCATCAAGAGTTGTTGGCGAAATGACAAGTATCGGAACATTGCTTGCGTTCATATTGGTTTGTATCGGCGTTATGGTGATGCGTAAAAAGATGCC
>JBDUCW010000182.1:0-7601 GCA_040003235.1 Ferruginibacter sp.
CTTGTTTGGTAAAAGCATCCCATACCAGCGAAAGGCCGGCAGCAAATTCCCTGTTGATGAATACCGTTTTTGCTGTTTTGTCTACGGTAAAATCAAAAAGCAAATCATTTTTTTCCGTCTTACCGGATTTTTCTTTGTTCATCATTTTTTCTGTTTTTTAATGGTTGATAATACTTTGTCAAGTTGATTAAAACGGGTTTCCCATATCATTCTGAATTGGTTTAACCATTTATCTATCTCTTTCATCTTTTGAATTTCAAGTGAATAGTATATTTCCCTGCCTTGCTGCTCTTGCTTCACCAGTTTACATTCTGTCAATATGCGAAGGTGTTTAGAAACAGCCTGTCTGGTCGTGTTGAAATTTTCGGCAATCGCGTTTGGTGTCATAGCCTGTATTGCAATTAAGGTGATAATAGCCCGCCTTGTCGGGTCGGCTATAGCCTGAAAAATATCTCTTCTCATTTTTGCCTGGTTTGAATTTGTGCAACCATTCGGGTGCAAATATACACGCAACTATTCGGTTTCGCAAATATTTTTGCAAATATTTTTCCGGAAGCCAGAAAAATGTTTCCACGGTTGCTTGTGTAAGATTTATTTTTTATGCTGCTCAAACAGCCATTTTGGCAAAGTTTCGTCGAAAAGTTGCGTCGAAAAAATATTGTCATGCGCCACACCTTTCATTTTCCAAAAACGGATTTTACCAATAGTGACGAACCAACTCTCTACGTCGGCATGATGACTGATGTCGAACTATATTGCTTGCTAATTATCAAAGTTAATGAATTCCTATGGCCGCAAGACCTGTGTTTACTGTTCGGGTATTATGATGTTATATTCAATAGTCTAAATTTGCTGTTAAAATTCAAGTCTACATTCTATTTCATTCATCTAATCAATGGGCTTGTAACAAATCGCTTTTGGAAGCAGTGTCAAAAAAGGTAACAGTTGGTCCAATCGTTCCATAGTTTCATAATAATCCATACCAACATTTAAGCCGTTGTAATATTCCTGTCTGTTGTCGTAATAATACTTTTCGCTTGGTATACCCCACACAGCATCTCCTAAAACTTCTGCCATGAACCATTTTTCAACCAGTCGTGCAGCTCTTCCATTGCCGTCAGCAAATGGATGTATTTTTGCAAACACAAAATGTATGTATGTGGCATAATAAAGTGTTTCCTTTAGTGTAAGATCTTGTTTTAGTAATTGATCAATGTCTTTAAATAATTTAACCATTTCATGTTTAACAAATTGCGGTTCAACAGCCAAATAAACTAAGCCGCTCCAGCCTCTTATTCCCACCATTGTTTTTCTGAGTTTTCCTTTTTGATTTTTAGTAATACTGGTAAAATTGGAAGAAAGTATTTCATGACATTTTAATAGTCCGGTTTGAGAAAGACTGTAGCGCTTTGCATATTGGTAAGCAGTTAACAGGTTTTCAATTTCTTTCACCTCCTTTTTATTTGTCTTGTTTTGCTTGCTTTGGTAAAAACTGTTGAGGTCTAATGTGCTTCCTTCAATTTGAGAAGATGCTACTGCACCTGCAAGCATATAATTTCTAAAGTCATCAACTGTAAATTCTCTTATATCCAATTCATGAAAACACTTTTTAACAGATGCTTTAACCTTTTTGTCATATATTTTAAACAGATTGGCTGAAATAATTTGAAATTCACTCATTGTTTGTTTTGTTATTAATTATGTGGTTTAATCGTTTTGTATTTCTACATAAGATTTCAACTTCCCCAATGAATCTTTCACACCATCCGCGTTCACAAATGTTTGATGATGCGGTTAATCTCATATTGCTCTTCTTCTGTTTTCATCTTCCGCAAGAATCCTTCTTTGACTACTCTTTCGATTGAAGCTTGTATTTGCTTTTGTTGAAAGGCTTCGTTGGTTGTTGATTTAAGCAATTGATACGTTTTGTCAAAAGTCATTTCGCTGGAATAGTATTAACGAATGTAAGGATTATCCCCTTAGATTAGTTAAGGCAAAAGCAAAAGTGGTACAACTGTGCGTTTGCATGTGTGTGGCTTTGCTTCTCTTTTTATTTTGCAAAGGATCATCGGTTATCATAAAAAAGAGTTTCCTTTCCATGCAGCATTCGGTGGTTTAATGGCTGATTCTTTAAGCAGTCATTGGAAAGTCTTTTCATTCTACTTCTCGAGGTGGTGCTGAAACAAGAGGCTGTTGCTCGAAGTGTTTATTTTTCCGAAGACGTTTTATAATCAGTTATTAGCCATACTATAAATACAGCTATACCAAATGACAGGTAAAAATTTCTGGACAATGCCCCTTCAAGATTTCCCAGATAAAATGCAATCCCAATCAAAGCAATCGAAACGATCAATTCAATCATACCATGAATCTTAAAGGGTATTATTTTTATTAATCCTAATTCAAATTTTGTCGTAATGGTTAGCAATAAATGAATTACTGCTAATACGTAGGTAAATGTAGCTGTAATGCCTTTAAAGCCAAATAGAATAGGTGAGAGCAATAAAAATACTACTACTAAATAATCAATTACTCCGTGAGTTTTGGAATTAAGTTTCATATTGTTTTATTATAAAGATACAACAAATGCTGTGCGATTGTGCTTTTCATAGGCAGTCCGCTATTAACAACTCACTTACTTGTACCTTTCTTTTTGGAAACCCGTGTCAACTAGTTTATATTTTTCATTGAGGTCGACTGTCCTGACAAAAAAATAAAATCCACCATATTTGTCAGCCGATCTGTCTGTTTCAGTAACCATACGTTGTTCAAGCTCCGGGTAGTCAACGGGATCTGCATACGTCCCGGTACACTTCTCGTCGGTTTCGTCGGATATCCAGATTCTCTCTCCTTTTAATAGTATTCCTTGTCCGCTACCTGTGAATGGTGCAGCCCAAGCAGTCATGAATGCTATTTCGTGGTCGCAAATTGATTCGTATACATCACCTTGTCTCGGAAAACTATAACTCTCAGGTATAAGGCTTATTTCATATTCTCTCGCCCAGTCCAGGTCGGGTTGGTCTATCCCGGTTCTCTTGCCTTCCTTCATCTCAGTCATCAGGTCGTCTATGGTCAACTTCCAGTCTGCTGGTCGCGCTGGTTTGTTATTCGGCTTGTTATTGTCCATAAACGTATTTGTCCAAAATATTTTTGTTAAGCAATCTTGCTTGTAAAACTTACACATAACGTTTTACGTCTTGGGTATGTGGCGAAACAGAGTAATTTGAATATTAGCTGATGATTTGAAACCAGAGGTCAGATGCCAGATGCCAGACTAGATGACGATGCCCGAAGTTAGACGCTAGATTCCAAATACCAGAGTATTAGATGCCACTCGGTTTCTGAGCCCCGGTTGGTGAACTGTCGCACATGGTTGATCCAAATTTCAAATCTGCTTTTTTCTTAACTTTGATGACTAGTTTTAATACTCCTTTGTTTTAGATAATAATATGCTGCCATGTTATGACCGAAGTACAAAACGAATAATGCTCAGGGATGTGGAGCAACAGGAACAGAATCTTTATTCAAAAATCAGCGTAACAAAATGAGTTAAAAATAAATTTATGAGATCACTATCAATTTTTACTCTTGGTTTGCTTTCACTTTTCATTGCTGGTCGTAATAAGCAAATGGGAATTCATACTTACTCTCCGGAAATTTTCGAAAAAGGATGTATTTCTACCCAAGACAATGAATTTGGTGCTACCTTTTCTCCTGATGGGAAAACTTGCTTTTTTACTAAAACAACTGCTTCAACTATTCAAAGCAGCACCATTATTATTTGTGTTTCGTATTTAAAAAATGGAAAATGGTTAAAACCTGCAATTGCTCCGTTTTCGGGAAGGTACAAAGATTTCAATCCGATGTTTTCTCCGGATGGTGAAAAATTATTTTTTATTTCCAACCGAACCAGTAATGATAAAAAAACTTTTGATTGTGATATTTGGGTCGTAAATAAGTTAGATGAAGGTTGGTCTGAACCGGAAAATATAGGCGCACCAATAAATTCACACGGCTGGGAGCTCGGGTGTTCTGTTGCCAATAACGGAACAATATATTTTAGTTCAACTGGGACCACAGGTAATGCCGACATCTATTATTCCAGGTTTGTAGATGGAAAATATCAAAAACCCGATACGTTAAGCGATGCCATCAATTCGCCTTACAGTGAAACAGATCCGTTTATCTCTCCAGACGAAGGATATCTTTTATTTACTTCGCAATACAGACTAGATGCCCTTATAGGACCTGGAGCAGATTCAAATTATCCAAGACAGGATATTTATATTAGTTATAAAAAAGAAGGAAAGTGGCAACCTGCTCAAAATATAGGCAACCCGGTTAATTCTGATGCTGCTGAAACAAATCCTTTTATTTCAGCTGATGGAAAAACACTTTTCTATACCAGCGAAAGAAACTTTGTCTCTATTCCTATGAAAAAGAAATTGATTTATTCAGAATTCGAAAATAAAATACATGATACTCAAAATGGATTGGGAGATATATATCAAATTTCATCAAGATGTTTGGAGAAATTCAAAAAATAGTTTTCGTCATCGTCTCAAAATAAATTTTATGTCTTTTAGAATAATCTATATTTTATTTTTAATGTCCATTATTTATACTGCTTCAGGACAATCAAATGACAATCCTTCAAAAAATAATTTTTCATACAAACAAAAAGTAAAGACAGATAGTGCTACGATATTTGGGGAAGGTGTAATAACAACACCTGATGATGAATTTGGCGGAACCATTACTCCTGATGGCAAAACTTGTTATTTCAGTAAAAGTGCCATACAGTTTTATATTGATGTTATTTGTTTTTCTGAGTACAAAAATGGCAAATGGCAGACTCCGAAGGTAGCTCCATTTTCCGGAGTGTATCGGGACTTTGATCCTGTTCTTTCGCCTGATGGCAATAAAATGGTGTTTACTTCCAACCGCCCTGTAAATGGCGTACTAAAATCAGATTACGATATTTGGATGGTAGAGAAAAATAAGAATGAAAATTGGACTGAGCCTGTCCGATTAGATACAACTATTAACGGTGAATACGATGAACATTTTGCATCAATAGCTTCCAATGGTACTATTTACTTTAGTTCCAACAGACCCGGTGCATTGGGTGGCCCAGGCGATGCTGATTTTTATTATTCAAAATTAGTAAATGGTCATTATGCCGAGGCGATTCACTTACTTGATTCTGTAAGTACAACTGCTTACGAATTGGATTGTGTAATTGCACCCGATGAAAGTTTTCTTTTAATGGGTGTTTACGGTCAAAAAGATGGATTGGGCAATTATGATATTTATATCAGCAAAAAAATTGATGGCAAATGGACTCCGTCAAAAAATTTGGGGGCAAAAGTAAATTCATCTTTTCGTGACTATAGTCCACGTATCAGCCCTGATGACAAATATCTTTTTTTTACCAGCGAAAGAGATTTTTCAGAGTCAGATAAAACCATTACAACCTATCAGGAATTGGAAAGTAAATTGCATGGAATAATGAATGGATCGGGTAATATATATCAGATAGAGTTAAGTGCTTTGGGTATTTCGCAGCCAATAAATAAATCTATTCGACCTGCTCCTGTTGCTGGGCAGACAGTTAAGAGGCACTAAAGATGACATCCGGCATCCATTAATCCAACATCCCCTTCACTTCAGCCAATTATCCTGATTCATTTTCGAATGTAACATTCTGACCACTACGATTCCTTTATCAGAGATCCAATAATATATTACATGTTTGTCAATCACCATTTTGCGATATTCGTTTGTCTCCGTTTCATATCGTGCTCCGATTTCAGGATTTTTCAATAATTGAACGATAGTAGTATATAGCCGGCATCAATGACATGTATATTATTGTATGAGTAATCTTATTTCTCAAGATTAGATTTCAAGTCCATTTGTTCATGAAGTATTCTTACTATTTCAATGAAATTCGTTTCTGTTTTTCGGAAGAATACAATGTGTTTATTAATCTTTGATCCTCTTAAGTCCTGAATTAATGTGGAATACTTTTTCCCTTGATCCGGATTCTTTGACAAACTTTCACAGTGTTTGAGAATATCATTATAGTATTTATCAGCTTGTTTTTCGGGCCAGGTATCAAAAGTATAATTCCAAATAATGGCCAGGTCTTTAACCGCTTTATTTGTAAGAACGTATTTAGACATTCTTTGATCTTTCAAGTTTGAGTCGTTTTAAATTCTCTTTTGGATCAAAGTCAGTTGCCATTCCGCTATCGATTCCCTCTTGAATTGCAGTTTTTAGCACATAGTATTTTTGCTCTTCTTCTTCTAAAAGTCGCAATCCGGCTCTAATGACTTCACTGGCATTCTTATACCTTCCTTCATTGATTCGGAACCTTACAAAATCCTCGAAATGATCACCTAATGCTACCGATGTATTCTTTCCCATTTATAAATTTTACATAAAGTTACCAATTTTAGGTAACAATTGCAAATTTCGCTTTATCCCACATAGAGCAGAGAGCAGAGAGCAGAGGGCAGAGAGGACGGATATTCTTTATCCCCTTTTTGCTGAAATGATCAAATTCTGAAAGAAGGATCATTTCAAAATTCAGGGGAGAGAAATTGCTTTTTGCAATTTCGAAGGGGAAAGGAAGGCCCATAGCCCTGTCACGGTCAACAGCAGGGGGGCTGTGATATTCAAAGTCGAAGAGTGCACCTACAAACGGATCGCTGCCGAATGCAATGTATCCTACTCAACGGTAAATCCCAAATCTCCCACATTTACGAAAAGCTGCATGTCAAATCGGGAACTGAGGTGGTGGCGAAGGCGGTGGAGAGGAGGATAGTGTGAGGTTTTTCTATGTTGCTGAATTCCGCCATGTTATTTCTTCTTTTCTTTGGATGGGGGCAATAATTTTTTTATTGCTTTATCAAAATCGCTTTCAAAAAGTTTGTCCTGGACAATTCGGTAATTCTCAAATTCGCTTTCGGCAAATGCTTTAGCAATAGCTTGTGTAACTTTGCCTGCATTTTTCAAAATATCTTTTTCGTTGAACTGTAAAAAGGCATTTAGTTTTCCTGCCCAATCTTTCATGGTCATTGGGATATTTCGTTCCGCTTGCGTTTCGGCATAATCCAAATACATGGTTACAAAGCGATCAAGATTTTTAATTTCCTTTTCGTTGAGATAATTTTTCGCAACGGATACATCTGTTTTAATAATTTTTCCATTGGGTGCATTTTTCCAGGAGGTCAATCCCATTCGTTCCTTTTTGCTGCTGGCACGATTAACTATTATTTCAGCTGCTGTGTTTCCGTGAATTGCAAAATGCAATTTGTTTTGAACCGTTGCAAAGAAGTTTTGTGTTACGACATCATCTGTTTTGTAATCCATTGCTGTGGCGTAAATGTCGGTTATCTTTTGATAAAAATTCCGTTCGCTTGCTCGTATCTCTCTTATTTCACCAAGTAAATTATCAAAATATGTTTTGCTTAAAAATGCTCCATTTTTCAAACGTTCTTTATCCAACACATAGCCACGAATGGCAAAGTCTCTTAACACCGATGTAGCCCATTGCCTGAACTGTGTGGCTCTTTGCGAATTGACCCTATAAC
>JBDUCW010000183.1:0-7585 GCA_040003235.1 Ferruginibacter sp.
CAAAGGACTGAAAATCCTTGTGTCGGCGGTTCAATCCCGCCCCACACCACAGAAAAAGTCAAAGGCAAATGCTTTTGACTTTTTTATTTTAGGTATGTAACCAGAACGCAAACATTGAAATATAGTTACGCAAAGATGCAAAGATCCACAAAGAAGCAGAATCCAGTCAGCGTCTTTGCGAAACCATGGCGCCTTTGCGTAAAAACCTAATTACCGTATTCACACAAAAACTTAATGCGCATCAGCTTCAGTTGCTCCCAGTTATAATTACTGTCGGCCAGTTCTTCCTGCGCCACCTGCAGCGATGAGGTCTGGCATCCTTTAAAATAATCAATGATCTCTTCCTGTTCGTATTCATCCACCATATCTTCAATGGCATAATCCAGGTTGAGTTTGGTACCACTGCCAACGATCGTTTCCATTTCTTCCAGCAACTCATCAATACGCAGGTCTTTATTTTTTGCGATTGTCTCTAATGGAATTTTCTTATCTACATTCTGAATGATAAATATCTTATTGCTTCCACGGTTCACGACACTCTTCATCACAAAATCATCAGGACGGACAATATCATTTTCTTCTACATAATTTTTAATCAGGTCAATGAACTGTTTACCAAACTTGATCGTCTTGCCTTTACTCACACCATTGATCTTTTCCATTTCCGTAATATTGGTCGGGTACATGGTGGCCATATCTTCCAGTGAGTTTTCCAGGAAGATCACAAAGGGTGGAAGGTTTTTTTCTTTGGCTACTTTCTTCCGCAGGTCTTTCAGCATCTCAAATAATTTCTCGTCCGTTCCGCCGCCTGTTGTTACTGCGGCTTCGCTTTCTTCATCATCTGCATTGGCCTCTTCAAATAAATTATTCATCACAATTTTAAAGCTGCCCGGCTTCTTTAAAAAGCCATCCCCTTTTTTTGTGATCTTCAGCAATCCATATTCTTCAATATCTTTTGCAATCAATCCTTCCAATAACATTTGTCTTACCAGGCTGTTCCAGTAATGTGGCTCCTGGTCTTTACCACTTGCAAAAACATCCAGTGCATCATGCCGGAACATCTGCACCTGCGGCGTAGCTTTCCCCATTAAAATATGAATCACATATTCCACCGGGAAACGTTCGTCCAGCGCCTTGATCACTTTCAATACGATCGTTGCACCTTCTTTGGCTTCTACCTTTTCTTTCGGGTTCAGACAATTATCACAGCTTCCGCATCCTTTTGAATCATCATATTCTTCACCAAAATAATGCAGCAGTATTTTGCGGCGGCATACACTGCTTTCAGCATAACTCACCGTTTCATTAATCAACTGCGCACCCACTTCGCGTTCACTCAAAGGTTTGTCACGCATCAGGTGTTCCAGCTTGGCCACATCCTTATGAGAATAATACAGAATACATTTTCCTTCCATGCCATCACGGCCACCACGGCCGGTTTCCTGGTAATAATTTTCTATTGATTTGGGAATATTATAATGGATCACGAAACGAACATCGGGTTTGTCGATGCCCATACCGAATGCAATGGTGGCAACAATTACCTGTACATCTTCATTTAAAAATTCATCCTGCCGTCTCGCTCTCAGTTTTGCGTCTAACCCTGCGTGATAGGCAACCGCTTTAATACCGTTTGCCATCAGCATATCTGCAAGCTCTTCCGTTGTTCTGCGGTTGAGTGTATAAATGATACCGCTTTTATCTTTATTCTGGGAAATAAAACGAACGATACTTTTATTGGTATGATCCTTTTTTATCTTGGGCAGAATCTCATAATAAAGATTGGGCCTGTTGAAGGAAGAAATAAAAATATTCGGTTCCCGCAATCCCAGGTTCTTTAAAATGTCGCTCTGCACTTTTGGGGTAGCCGTTGCAGTTAAAGCAATGATGGGAATCTTTTCATCCACCATATCCATCATCTCTTTAAGTCTCCGGTATTCCGGCCTGAAATCATGTCCCCATTCAGAAATACAATGGGCTTCATCCACCGCAAAAAAGGAGATCTTCAGGTCTTTAAAGAATTCAATATTTTCTTCCTTGGTCAATGTTTCGGGTGCTACGTACAGCATCTTGGTACGTCCGCTGGTAAGATCATCCTTTACTGCTTTTTGCTGGGCCTTATTTAATGTACTGTTTAAAAAATGTGCTACATCATCTTTACTGCTGTAACTGCGGACAAGGTCTACCTGGTTTTTCATTAAAGCGATCAGCGGTGAAACAATAATGGCAACACCTTCGCTAATGATAGCAGGCAACTGGTAACAAAGACTTTTCCCTCCGCCGGTCGGCATGATCACGAAAGTGTCTTTACCACTTAGTAATGATTCGATGATTTTTTCCTGCGGACCTTTGAATCCATCAAAACCAAACTGATCCTGTAATTGCTGGGATAGATTGTCCAGCTGATTGGCAGTAGCGTTTTTAATTGCCTTGGTTTTTGTGCCGGTGCGGACAGGTTTAGCAGCAGTAGCTGTAGTTGCTTTTTTTGTAGCCATAGTGATCTTCTCCTTCTCTCGAAAAAAGTGTAAGAAATTAGATTTTTTTAAAGGGCAGCGAAGTTAACTTAATACGCCCGCAAAAGCAACAAGCTTTTTATAAACCTTATAAATTAACGCGC
Source organism: Ferruginibacter sp. (assembly GCA_040003235.1). Lineage (GTDB taxonomy): Bacteria > Bacteroidota > Bacteroidia > Chitinophagales > Chitinophagaceae > Ferruginibacter. The sequence continues at coordinate 2,618 of JBDUCW010000183.1, forward strand.
CCTTACAGATTTATTAAGATACATAATAATTATAATATCTCTTTGAATAATAAATGGCGGGTACTATAAATGTTGAAATGGGCAACATGGTAATCTGCACGAATTAAAGTAGGTTTGCGCCTCGATATGAGCAACGATTCAACGATATCTTCTGCATTGCGCACCATAGAAATGGAAGCGGCTGCCATAGCCGGTTTAAGGCAGTTTATCAATGAGGATTTTACCAACAGCATCCGCCTGATCAATAATTGTAAAGGCCGTCTGGTAGTAAGTGGTATCGGTAAAAGCGCCATCGTTGCCCAAAAGATCGTGGCTACCCTTAACAGTACGGGAACTTCTGCCGTATTCATGCATGCTGCAGATGCTATTCATGGTGATATCGGCATGTTGCAACCGGAAGACATTGTAATGGTCATCAGTAAAAGCGGCGACAGTCCTGAAATAAAAGTACTGGTTCCGCTGGTAAAGAATTTCGGCAACAGTCTCATCGGTATGGTTGGAAATATAAGATCGTTTTTAGCAACTCACAGTCATTATGTTTTAAATACAACCGTAGAACAGGAAGCCTGTCCCAATAACCTGGCGCCTACCAGTAGCACCACTGCACAAATGGTGATGGGCGATGCTCTCGCTATCTGCCTGATGGAACTGAAAGGCTTTGGGAGTGATGATTTTGCCAAGGTTCATCCAGGCGGTATGCTGGGCAAGAAATTATATTTGCGCGTAGCAGATCTGTATCCGCAAAACGAAAGACCGGTTGTAAAAGAAAATACTGTTCTCAAAGAAGTGATTATTGAAATGACCAGGAAGCGCCTGGGCGCTGCTGTGGTGGCTGATGACAAAGAAAGAGTGAAAGGAATCATTACGGATGGTGACCTCAGGCGCATGCTGGAAAACAATGATTCGTTCGGTAATTTTACTGCAAAAGATCTGATGATAAAGGACCCCAAAACAGTTGATGCCGCCGCACTTGCGGTAGATGCGCTTGACCTGATGCGGCAACACAATATCAGCCAGCTCATCGTAGTGGAAGATGGTATTTATAAAGGCATTGTACACCTGCACGACCTGGTAAGGGAAGGAATAATTTAGAATACCATGAATAAATGGATCTTTTTTATTTTATTGGGGATGGCTTTAAACGCAGGCTGCGTGCACAAGACAATCAATAAAGATCCTGCTGCAAAAGAATTTTCTACCGAAGCCATACAAACAGATTTTGATGTATTCAGAACCCTACTTAAAAAATGTCACCCCTCCCTGAATCTGTACATAACAGAAAAAAATTTAGATCATCTGCTGGATAGCCTTGCAAAACAGTTTCTTCAAAAAACATCACTGGGTGATTTTTACAATAGTCTTGCTGCCGTGATCAATGAAATCGGATGTTCGCATAGTTGTCTTTTTTTTCCACAGCAGGTTTATGATACGTTGCAGGAAAGGAGCTTCTTTTTTCCCTATCCTTTAGAACTGGTAGAAGACAAACTGCTTGTAAATGTTCGCGGATATGATCTGCCTCAGGGAACGGAAATACGTGAAGTGAACGGCATTCCTGTAAAACAAATACTCAGAAGCCTGATGCTGTACAATAGTGTTGAAGGCTTTCACCGTAAAACTCAGCAACAGATTGCGGGTGATGAATTCAGTATGCAGTACTACTTCAAATATGGAAGGCAGGATAATTTCCGTTTGAGGGTCATTGACACACTGGGAAATGAAAAGCTGGTTGACGAAGCCCCGGTTACAATGAGTGAATGGAATAACAGGAACGACAGCAAATATTATTATGATAACACCGTTGTTGATTACGACCTTTCTTTTGATGAGAAAAAACATTATGCCATTCTGCGCTTTGCCACTTTTGATTTTACTGACATCACACGCAACAATGCTTTCGAAAATTTCTGCAATAACTCTTTTGACCTGATCCACCGCAAAGGAAATGTCAAACACCTCATCATTGATCTCCGCGAAAATCATGGCGGAAAGCTTAAGGCGGTTTTCCTGCTTTATTCCTATCTCGCAAAAAGACCGTTCCGTGAATACGAAAATGTAACCAGCAGAATGGGCCGGGTGCTTTACAATCAATACCTGGATAAAAGTTTTACAGGAGAAAATGAAATCAACCGGGAACTGAATGAAGAATTTTATCACAGCAGCAATAACAATTATTACCTGTATGCTGATTCAATGAACAGTACCTGGCAACCCAAACCCAACCGGTTCACAGGTAATGTATATGTGATCGCCAACAGAAATGTAAGTTCAGCAGCATCTTATTTTTCATTGCTGGTAAAAAATTCGGGTACCGGTAAAATCATCGGTGAAGAAACTACGGGTGGTTCAAGTTCAGGCAATGGATTTCAGACGCTGGAATATGTATTGCCCAACACAGGCATCAGGGTTTTTTTCCCTTTTGCCCATTTGGTTTATACCAATAAAGATGCACAGAATACAGGGCATGGCATCTTACCGGATTACAACGTGCCCGATTCATATGAATCGTTCAGGAAAAATGATGACAGACAGATTTTTTTTATAACTGATAGCCTTATTTTAAATTAACTTGCGCCCTCATGAATAAAAATAACTACGCAGCAATAATGGCCGGTGGTATCGGAAGCCGCTTCTGGCCGATGAGCCGTACAAATTATCCAAAACAATTCCTGGATATTTTAAATACGGGCCGCACGCTGATCCAGTCTACATTTGACCGCTTTGCGAAATTCATCCCAACAGAAAATATTTATATTGTAACCTTTGAGGATTATAAAGAAATTGTGCAGAAGCAATTGCCTGAAATGCGGTCGGAAAATATTCTGTGCGAACCCAGCAGGAAAAATACAGCACCCTGCGTAGCTTATATTTCTTATAAACTGCAACAGCTGAATCCCGAAGCCAATTTAATCTGTGCACCCGCAGATCATATCATCCTTGACCAGGAAGCCTTCCAGAAGATATGTACAGAAGCACTTCATTTTACAGGACATATAAAAGGACTGATCACATTAGGCATCAAACCAACTTATCCCAATACCGGATATGGGTATATCCAGTACGAACAGCAACCGGTAAGCGAGAATGTTTTTAAAGTAAAAACCTTTACAGAAAAACCGGATCTGGCCCTTGCAAAAACATTTATTGCCAGCGGAGATTTTTTATGGAATGCCGGCATTTTTGTATGGCAGGTAAAAAATATCATTAAGGCTTTTGAAAAACATCTTCCGGAAGTGCATGAAGTATTTGATGCCGAAAAAGCTGTCTTCAATACAGCACAGGAACAGGAAGCTATCGAAAGAATTTATCCGCAGTGCGTAAACATATCTATTGATTATGGCGTAATGGAAAAAGCGGATAATGTTTACCTGATCCCTTCTTCATTCGGATGGAGCGACCTTGGTACCTGGGCCAGCACTTATGAAAATATTGAAAAAGATTACCTGGATAATGCAGTTGCCGGAAACAATGTAATGATCATTGACGCCACCCGAAATATGGTGCATGCTGATAATAAAAAACTTGTTCTGCTGCAGGGCCTTGATGATTTTATTGTAGTAGATACCAAAGACGTACTGCTGATCTGCAAAAAAGATAAAGAACAGGTGATCAAAGAATATGTGGCTGAAGTGAAAAGAAATAAAGGAGATAAGTTTTTATAAAGCGGCTATCGACTATTGACCAAGGACCCAGGGACTCTAGTCACTAGCCCTGAATGATTGACTTTTCAACTGCCTTCCTCCTAATGCGTAAATTCCTCATTATCCTGATAAACATTACGCTAAATATTAGTTTTAATTAAAAAAAGCCACCCGTTTCACAATAAGGGATTCCCATTTACGTTTCAAACCCTACACCTACGGTTTAAACCCGTCAAAGCATGCTTTGACGAAACAACAATAACTATGAGTAAAACCTTACTGCTCACTTTAGCAACTGCCTTGCTGATCATAGTAAATTTTATTAACGTTGATATCAATGCAACAGCTTATTCCACGCCGCCTTATGACGGCAGAGAAAAATTCAATCCCGCACTTTCTTCACTGAATACCGTTGACAAACTGGATGCTTATGTCAGCAGCGTCACTACTGAAGCGTCACTTACCCATGGAACGGTTGAATATGTTGAAGCAATCAAGAATGTGATCAGTGAACGTTTCTATCATGGCTTCTCTCACCTTTCTGTAAGTCAGAACTGGGTTGCTGCACTGGCAGAAAAAGTTGCCGGATATGGATTGTCCTGCAATGTAACGCCCGAAGAAATATTAAAACATCCGTATGCTGCCTGCTCACAGCAATGCATTGTTCTGATGGAAATGCTCCGCCGCAGAAATATCGATTACCGCAGTGTTGGTTTCCCACATCACTATACACTGGAAACAAAACTTCAAAACAAATGGTATTATTATGATCCGAATATGGAACCCGCCATTCCCAATTCAGAAAGAGAGGAATCCAGATGGAAAGACAGCGCAGATTATCTAAAAAAATATTACGATACCACAAGGTTCAAAGACCTTGATTATAAATTCGGCAATCATCTTGCCGTAACATTCGGAGTTATCAACGAAAGGCCCGGTCCAAATGCAAAACGCTTCCAGTCTGCAACAGGAATCTTTGCAAAATTTGCCTGGTGTATCCCTTTCTTTTTATTGATATTCCGCTTTGCAAATGCTTTTAAAAGAAAATATTCTTTTAGCAATGAAACAGGTTTTATACAATCGCTTTGGTTAATTTTGAGCGGTAAACAAAAGTATAAACTCAGTTGATACCTCCGGTTAAAAGTAAACTTCCCACAGTAGGCACAAACATATTTACGGTAATGAGCTCCCTTGCAATGGAGCACAATGCGATCAATCTGGGCCAGGGTTTTCCCGACTTTATGATGAATGAGGAATTGATAGCTCTGGTAAATGAATCCATGCAGAAAGGAAATAATCAATACGTACACATGAGTGGACTGATGGCACT
>JBDUCW010000184.1:0-7572 GCA_040003235.1 Ferruginibacter sp.
ATTTTGACAGTACATCAGCCATGATTTATTGGGCAAAGGCACTCGCTTATGGACCCAACATCAATGACTTTGAATACAGCGCTGCACCTGCGGCTTACAGCGCTTCACAGAAAGCAATGACACTATCAGTCAATTGCAGTGCAAAAGAAAAAATGCTCATTAATGCAATGGCGATCCGGTATTCACTGGACACATCAAAAAAGCAAACTGTACTCAATAAATTGTACAGCGCCAAAATGCAGGAAGCTTATCGTGCCAATCCAAATGATGAAGATGTTGCTGCATTGTATGCCGATGCAATGATGATAGAACATCCATGGGATTACTGGAAACATGATGGTACTGCCCAGGCATGGACTCCGGCTATCACCACAGTGCTTGAAAAATTATTGAAGCAGGACAGTCTTCATCCCGGCGCCAATCACTATTATATTCATATGATCGAAGCTTCTCCTGATCCGGGTAAAGCATTGCCATCTGCCAACCGACTTGGAAAAATGATGCCCGGACTTTCGCACGTCGTCCATATGCCTTCGCATATTTATGTCAGAACCGGTTATTATAAAGAAGGTGAAGAAGTGAATGAAGATGCCGTAACCGGTTTCAATAAATACCTTGCCCTTTACCCGGATGTAAACCTGGGCAATTTTTTTTACGTTACGCATAATATTCATCTTCAGACTGCCAACGCTTTGATGCTCGGCGATTATGGTTATAGTATGAACAGTGCTTTGAAACTGAGGAATAGTTTTGACAGTTCCGTTATGTCGGCCAAAGCACCCATGGGCACTTACACGCAATGGATTTATTACACGCCATTGATGCTGATGGTCCGTTATGGTAAGTGGCAGGAGATATTGCACAATGAAATCGTTCCGGCGCAATATGCTTATGGAAATGCTATCTGGCATTGGGCAAGAGGGATGGCTTACGCAGGAGAAAATGATATGGCCGCCGCAAAAAAGGAACTAGATCTTCTGAAAGAACAATTGAAATTGCCGGACATGAAGGTTGTTTACACACCCTTTAATGCACCGATAGATGCAGCAAAAATTGCGGTTGAAATTTTAGCAGGGCAGATCGCCTTCAAAGAAAGTGACTATATCAAATCAAAAGCACATTTTAAACTGGCTGTTATTGATGAAGATGCATTGCTGTATAATGAGCCGGCAGACTGGTTATTACCGGCAAGACAATTTCTTGGTGAGTCTTTGCAGCGAAGCAATCCATTGGAAGCGGAGCAGATTTTCAGAGAAGATCTGAAACAGCATCCGCGGAATATATGGTCACAGTATGGATTATACCAGTCACTGATCAATCAGAAAAAACATACCGAAGCCGCTTCAGAAAAGAAATTGCTGAATGAATTACAGAAGAGCAGCGATAAACCAATAACTGCTGCGGCATATTAAAATATTTAACTTCGCTCAAAAAAAGTGCAGCCTCAAACGGATCTTGATATTATCGGCAGTCTTGCAGTGGAAAGAGAAGAAGAGAATGATGCCTTCCGTTCTTTTTTAAAAAAACAGGATATAAAAGAGATCGATCAGAAAGTGCATCAACTGAATGATATCATATCGGCACAGATTGATTGCACGCAATGTGGTAATTGCTGCAAAACTTTAATGATCAGCATTGATGCAACCGAAAAAAAATTCTTTGAAACGCATTTTAATTTATCTAAAGAGGAAGCAGAAGAGAAATATCTTTCAACGGCTGTGAACGGAAATGCGATCATGTGCAATATGCCCTGTGTTTTCCTGGAAGAAAAAAAATGTACGGTGTATGAAAACCGGTTCAATGACTGCCGGCAATTTCCACATTTGCATCAGGATGCGTTTACCAATCGCCTGTTCAGCATTTTAAGAAGTTATGCCATGTGTCCGATCGTTTTTAATGTAGTGGAAGAATTGAAGAAGGAGTTGAATTTTACGACAAGTTCATAGGTCATGGTTCATAGTTCATGGTAAGAAAGAGGATAACAATTTATAAAACTGTTCATAACGCCAAACACCAAACAAATTATATTTAAAAAAAAAATAAAGAAGTAATAAAAATGAATTTAGACTTAACAAATAAAACAGCGATCGTCTGCGGAAGCACACAGGGCCTGGGTTACGCGAGTGCGGTTGAACTGGCCCTGCTTGGTTGCAATATTGTTTTGCTGGCGCGGAATGAAGAAAAATTAAAACAGGTCATTCCCGCACTTGATAGAAAAAAAGGTCAGCAACACAGTTACCTGATTGCGGATTTTTCTGATGTTGCTTCTGTAAAAAGATCAATTGATGATTTTATCGCAGCAGGTAAAACGGCGGCTATTCTTGTCAACAATACCGGAGGCCCTGCAGGCGGAACAGCCATCGATGCCAGCCCCGAAGAATTTATCAAAGCATTCAATGCTCATCTTATCTGCAATCAGCTGCTCACACAGGCAGTCGTTCCCGGTATGAAGGCCGCAGGATTCGGAAGGATCGTAAATATTATTTCAACTTCTGTAAAGCAGCCGATACCCGGACTAGGCGTGAGCAATACGATCCGTGGCGCAGTTGCGAGCTGGTCAAAAACATTGGCAACAGAACTTGGCCCCTTCGGCATCACAGTCAATAACGTATTGCCGGGCTTTACCAAAACTGGCCGTTATGATGCTTTAATGCAAAGCCGGGCAACAGCATCCGGAAAAAGTTTTGAAGAGATTGATGCATCCGTTGCTGCAGACATTCCTGCAAAACGCATCGGCCTGGCAGAAGAATTTGGCGCAGCGGTTGCTTTCTTATGCAGTCCTGCTGCGGCTTATATCAACGGCATCAATTTGCCGGTGGATGGCGGAAGATTGGGTTGTCTTTAAGAGGGTCGATGGTCCATAGTCCATAGTCAATCGTCAATGACAATCCTTTCTGTAATGTTGATAAAAAAGTAACAATAAAAAACTGTTGAATAACTTATAAACTTTACCTTAACAGACAAAATTTTTTCATAAATTAAAATCAGAAAGATGAAACTAAAAAAGATCCTTAGAGCTGCGCTGTTCATTGCTGCTGTTTCCGTAGCGGCTGTGTCCTGCAAGAGCGGAGAGAAAAAAGATGCTGAAATTAAAGCTGCCGTTGAAGAAAAAATGAAAGCCTCACCAGACATGGCAGGCGTTGCTGTGGCGGTAAAAGATGCTGTTGTTACGTTAACTGGCGAAGTAAAAGATGCCGCTACCAAAACTGCAACTGAAACTGCGGCCAGTTCTACTACGGATGTAAAAAGCGTTACCAACAACTGTACTGTTGCACCGCCTCCGCCACCTGTTCCTGCTTCTGTTACAACAATGCTGGATGATGCTACACAGCAAAAAGTAAAAGATGGTATGAAGGATATCAAAGGCGTTACTTATGAATTTGTTGGTGAAAAAGTAGTGCTGACCGGTGAGGTAACCAAGGCCGACCGCATGAAAATAATGCAGATGCTTGCTGCTGCAAAAGCCAAATCTGATGTAAGCAAACTGATGGACAAAAAATAATTCAATTCATTTTTAAAAATAAATAAAATGGCACTTCAAGATAAATACGCTGAACTGATCAGCACGGCTACTACAATGGGTGTTGCAAACATAGCAGTTGCTGAAAAAGACGGCGTGCTTCATGTAAGTGGCACAGCCAACAGCACTGCAGACTACGATTCGCTCTGGGCCTTGTATAATAAGATCGATCCGGATATGGCCAGTGGTGATCTGATGATGAATATAGATATCAAAGCTGATGCAGGCGCACAGCTGAAAGTAACGACAGACTCTACCAATCTCAATATCAGGAAGACTCCGACAACCGATGGAGAAATAGTTGGTAAAGCTGCACATGAAGAGGTGGTAACGCTGGTAGAAAAAACAGATGACAGCTGGTGGAAGATCAAAACAAAAGACGGTGAAGAAGGCTATGCTTATGCACAATATCTTTCGCCGATGTAAAAATTATAAGTTGTAAGTTATAAGCAATAAGTTCCGAAATGCCATTAATGAAGCTCAATTCATTGATGGCTTTTTTTTGAAAGTAGCTTTATACATTGATGATATGAGCGGTTGCAGTATGATAAAAGTAAAGTGCATGATGAGCCTTCCTTCTTAATTGAATAAGTGGGCGAGCTATTAAGCCATAAAAATATTTTTTTAAAACTGCGATTTTAAAAAGGAGGCCAATTGTTCTTTATTCCGGTTTTTATTTGTTTATTTTGAAGCTTCAAACACTAAAACATAAATACATGAAATTTACAAAACTTACTGCAGCCTTTGCAGTCATCGCTGTTGTTGCGCTGGTCAGCTGCAAAAAATCAAGAAAAGACCTGATCGTTAATAAATGGAAATTCACAGAATCTTCAGAGCCCGACATGAAAAAGGAAGACATGGACAAACTGATTCTGGAATTTACCAAAGACGGCAAATACACGGTGGCTCAGGAGTCCGGCACTTATAAACTGAGTGATGATGAAAAATATTTTATTGTAACCGGTGAATCCAACAAAGTAGACAGCAATACCATTGACGAACTGACCAGTGATAAACTTAAGTTCACAGTAAAATCAAAGAACATAACTATCACTGCTGTTCCGGTAGCAGCGACTAAATAATAACATTTATATTCATTGATAAAGCCATTCCGCAAGGGATGGCTTTTGCTTTTCAGAACGGGCACTGATAACAGTTATATTGATTTATAGAATCAGCGATCGTAATCAGAGGTCAAAATTCTTCAATATAAATTCATTATTGTTAACCGCTGTTTAAACATTATCAAAAAATCTTCGAAACTTTCAGGCTGTAAAATATTTACTTTCGCTGCACTGAAAAATTAAACAGCATGCAACCATTTTCCATTGCCATTCACGGCGGCGCCGGCACCATTTTAAAAGAAGATATGACCACAGCGCTTGAAGATGCATACCAGGCCGGTTTGCAGGAAGCACTCAATGCCGGATATGCAGTACTGGAAGAAGGCGGCAGCAGTGTGAATGCTGTAAAGGCAGCAATCGTGATCCTGGAAGATAATATGTTGTTCAATGCAGGACGCGGTAGTGTGTTTACAAAAAAAGGTGTACAGGAAATGGATGCGGCGATCATGGATGGAGCTACCCTGAAAGCGGGTGCTGTGGCTGGTATCCGCAATGTGCGCAACCCGATTGAACTGGCAACTGAAGTATTGCGCAACAGCAACCACGTTTTCTTAAGCGGAAAAGGCGCCAATGATTTTGCGATCAAGCAAGGCATCAAACTGGAGCCGGATGAATTCTTTTTTTCACAATTCCGGTACGATCAATGGAAAGCCATGCGCGACTCAGATAATTATTCACTCGACCATACGCACCAGCAACTGGAAGAACTGATGCGGGATAAAAAATTCGGAACGGTGGGGGCAGTGGCCTGCGACAGCAACGGAAATATTGCGGGAGCAACATCTACCGGCGGTATGACCAATAAAAAATACGGGCGCATTGGTGATAGTCCGCTCATTGGTGCCGGCACTTATGCCAACAATAAAACCTGCGCTATCAGTTGCACGGGTCATGGCGAAGTGTTTATATGTGCCGTGGCCGCTTATGATGTGAGTTGCCTGATGGAATATAAAAAATTAAGTCTGCAGGAAGCCATGGACGAAGTGGTAAATAAAAAACTGGTAGCCATGGAAGGAGAGGGGGGTATGATCGGTGTGGATGCAAAAGGCAATGTGGCCATGCTGTTCAACAGTGCGGGAATGTACAGGGGCATGCGGAATAGCAAAGGGGAAAATTTTATAGGAATTTATAAGAGTTAAAGGCAAAAGTAAAAAGTCAAAAGTCAAAAAATGGAAATTAGACAATGAAAAACTAAGCGAAACATTGGATCTTGTATTTTTTTAATTTTTAATTTTGACTTTTTAATTCACAGATAACAGTAAATAAGTAATGATAAAATACGCGGTGATCGTGGCGGGCGGAAAGGGTTCGAGGATGAACAATGAAATTCCGAAACAGTTTTTACTGCTGAAGGGCAGGCCGGTACTGTATTATACGCTGGACACTTTTACAAAAGCATACAGTGATCTTGAAATTATATTGGTATTGCCGGAAGAGCATATTGCAAAAGGGCAGGAGATCATTGATGCATGGTTTGACAGCAGCCGGATAAAGGTTACTATTGGTGGAAGAACCCGTTTTCATTCTGTGCAGAACGGACTTAAGCTGATAAAGAAAGAAAGTATTGTATTTGTTCAGGATGCGGTACGCTGTCTTACTTCAGTTGATCTGGTCAGACGTTCTTATGAAGCCGCAGCAGAATTCGGCTCAGCGATACCGGTAGTGGAGTGCAGGGACAGTATACGCCTGATCAATGGCGAAGAAAATGAAGCGCTTGAACGCAGTAATGTCCGCATGGTTCAGACACCGCAGACATTTCACAGCAGGATATTATTGCCCGCATTTAATATTGATTACAAAGATAAATTCACGGATGAAGCCACAGTAGTGGAAGCATTCGGAATGAAAGTGCATCTTATTGCCGGCGAAGAAGATAATATCAAGATCACCAGGCCCGGGGATCTTTTGTGGGCCGAAATTCTTTTGACTAATGGATAAATTGATAATGGATAATTAATAATTTCTTTGGTTCGAAAATCTTTCGCAAATAGAAAAGCTGTTTGACTTAACCATTATCAATTATCAATTATCAACGGTCGATTATTTTTTAAAGAGTTTCATCCAGAACGGCAGCCTGTTCATTTTCAATCCCGGATATCTTTCTTCTGAAGATCCGAAGCTGCTGTAAAAAAATGCAAGGCTGGGCACATCACTTCCTTCAAAATCCAGCATCAGGTCCTGCGCCGCATGATCTTTTATAAATGCATTGATCAATGCATGGCTGGCACCCATTGTTTTTCCATCCGGATCATTTCCAACCAGTATATAATAGGCTCTTTTGTGACTGAAAAAGAAAGCCGCCGATGCCATCAAACGGTTACTGCTGTTATATATGCCATAAGTGATCGCTTTCTGCCGGGCATGAAGTATTTCGTATAGTTGCGATACATTTACAAAATCCTTTTCTGTATATCCGGCAATCGCCTGCGATCTTTCCCTGCTCAATGCAATTACATCTTTCACCGGTATATTTTTTTTTATAACAGTCCCGGCCTGTTCACATTTTTTTATATTGCGTTTGATGTTATCGCGGAAATGCACATAAATATTTTCATACGAATTATTCAATGTCAGAATATAATTCATGCGTTCATACAGGTTAAATCTTTTCAACTGAAAGTAATTACCATGATTCAGGTAAATATCCCAGTACCTGAATTTTTCAGGAATGCTGTTTAGAAATTCATCAATAATATCTGCAGAGAGACCATTGCCAAATACGCCGAGGCTGGCAGTAAAAGGCGGCTGGTACAAATAATAAACGCCGTATTTTTTATTATAGGTCAATGGCATTACGGCTTTGTAATCATCGAGCACCAGCGCATCCCAGTGTTTTGACATGGCATCCAGATAATCAGCATAAGCATATATCAAACCATTGCCGGCGGTATTGATACAATCATCCCATTTTTTTTTATCGATCTGTTC
>JBDUCW010000185.1:0-7549 GCA_040003235.1 Ferruginibacter sp.
GCTTTCTCCTGCCTGCTTTTTTCTTTTATACTTTCTGCGCAAAAGGCCGATTCAATATGGGTTCGTGAACATTATTACAAGATCGAAAGAATGATACCGATGCGGGATGGCATTAAATTGTTCACCGCATTTTATATTCCGAAAGACTCTTCAGAAAAACATCCGATACTGATGAACCGCACGCCTTATAGTTCTGCGCCTTATGGCGAAGATCAGTTGCCTCCGCGTTTGTACGAATCATACTGGGTCAATTACCTGAAGGAAGGTTATATCATTGCCATTGAAGATGTACGGGGAAAATATATGAGTGAAGGTATGTTTGAGGATGTGCGTCCTTTCAATCCCAATAAAAGGGGAAAAGAGATTGATGAAGCGAGTGATACTTATGATGCGATCGATTGGATGATCAACAATATTCCCGGCAATAACGGAAGAGTAGGTGTATTCGGGATTTCCTATCCTGGTTTTTATTCAACCATGGCGGCACTGAGCAATCATCCTGCACTCAAGGCCGTTAGTCCGCAGGCACCGGTTACCGATTGGTTCCAGGGCGATGACTTTCATCACAACGGCGCGTTCTTTATCATGGATGGATTTAGTTTTTACAGCGGCTTTGGAAAACCAAGATCTGGTCCTACAACAAAATCAGCAGCCGGTTATAAAATTCCTTCACAGGATAATTATGATTTTTATCTGAAGACAGGCGCATTGAAAAACTTTGCAGAATTGGTTGGCGATAGTGTTGCTTTCTGGAAAGATCTGTATGCTCATCCTGATTATGATCAATGGTGGAAAGCAAGAAACACAAGAAACTTTGTAAGCAATGTAAAGCCTGCAATGTTGGTGGTGGGCGGATTATTTGATGCCGAAGATTGTTTTGGTGCGTGGAATCTGTACAAAGCCATTGAAGAAAAAAGTAAGAACACGGACAACCGTTTGGTGATGGGGCCTTGGTTTCATGGAGGCTGGGGTGGAAGAAGCGATGGTACTTATATGGGTAATGTAAGATTTGGAAGTGCTACCAGCGAATACTACCAGCGCAATATTGAAATTCCTTTTTTTAATTTTTATCTGAAACTGAAAGGCACGGTACAGAATATTGCCGAAGCGAATATTTTTTTTACCGGAGAAAATCAATGGAGAAAATTACAGCAGTGGCCACCGCAAAATGTTGAATATAAATCTTTGTATTTAAAATATGATGGCAAACTATCTTTTGAAAATCCAGGTGCTATGTTCAAACCAGAAGACAGGCCGAAACGCCCGGCTTCATATAGTGAATATGTCAGTGATCCGGCGCATCCTGTTCCTTACACCGAAGATGTTCATTTGGGAAGAACAAGAGAATACATGACAGATGACCAGCGCTTTGCATCAAGAAGACCTGATGTGCTGACTTTTAATACAGATGTGTTGACGGAGGATATAACTTTGGGCGGACCATTGGTAGCGGACCTTATGGCGAGTATCAGTACAACCGATGCAGATTTTGTAGTAAAGCTAATCGATGTTTTTCCGGATGAATTTAAATACGATGAAAAACAATCAGGGAAAGGTAACGGTAAAGATTATCCCATGGGTGGTTACCAGATGCTCGTCCGCGGGGAGATCATGCGGGGAAAATACCGCAACAGTTTTGAAAAACCCGAACCCTTTGTGCCGGGTGCCGTTACTGAAGTAAAATATGCATTACCAGATGTAGCGCATACTTTTAAAAAAGGGCATAAGATCATGATCCAGATACAAAGCAGTTGGTTTCCGTTGGCAGACAGGAACCCGCAAAAATTTATTGATATCTACCATTGTGAGAACAGCGATTTTCAAAAAGCAGCTATCAGAATTTATCATGATGCTGTGAATCATTCAAGAATAATATTGCCGGTATTAAAATAACCAGAGTCTTTTGTTTGGCGTTTGCTGTTTGTTGTTCTTTATCAGAATAAATAATTACAGATCTTCGTGAATAGGATAATTTTAAAATAATAACCAACGCCAAACAACCAACGGCAAACACCAAACGCCAAACACCAAACGCCAAACAACAATTCAATATGAAAAAAATATCAGTATTTTTTGTTCTTCTATATTCATTGAATTGCAACAGCCAAACCAATGCATCTTTTGTAAAAGACAATTTTACAAAAATGGAAACCAATATCGTCATGCGCGACGGCATTAAATTGCATACAGTCATTTATATTCCAAAGGATCAGTCGCAGGCTTATCCGATCCTGATGGAAAGAACGCCTTACAGTTCCGGCCCTTATGGCGATACAATGATGGCAAGGTCATTGGGACCGAACGCATCATTGTTAAAAGAGAAATACATTTTCGTTGAGCAGGATGTCCGTGGACGTTATATGAGTGAAGGCACCAACCTGGAAGTAACACCTTATATCGCTAATAAAAAAAGTAAAAAGGATGTGGATGAAAGCAGTGATACGTATGATACGATTGACTGGTTGCTGAAAAATATTAAGAACAACAATGGCCGCGTTGGATTATACGGAATTTCTTATCCCGGATTTTATGCGACTGCAAGTCTGCCCGGTGCACATCCTGCTATTAAAGCAGTGAGTCCGCAGGCGCCTGTTACAGATGAATTCATTGGTGATGATGCCAATCACAACGGCGCTTTTTTTCTGCTGGATAATTTCAGTTTCATGAATTTCTTTGATATGGAAAGACCGGGTCCGGTTGAAGATTACAGTAAGCCTCTTTTTATAAACAATACAAAAGATGTTTATCAGTTCTATTTAAAAATGGGTCCTGTAAAAAATACCAATGGCCCCAAATATTACAATAATAAAAGTGTTATCTGGAATGAATACCTGCAACATGATACGTATGATGCTTACTGGAAAGCCAGGAATATCCGTCAGCATTTAAAAAATATTAGCATTCCCACTTTAGTCGTTGGTGGATTGTTTGATGCAGAAGATATGTTTGGTGCCTTGCATACTTATGAGGCAATCGAAAAACAAAGTCCGGGTAATAAAACACAACTGGTGATGGGACCCTGGACACACGGTGCATGGGAAAGTAGTGAATGGACAAAATTCGGTACGCATGAATTCGGAAGCAACACCAGTAAATTTTTCCAGGACAGTCTTGAAACGGTTTTCTTCAATTATTATTTAAAAGACAAAGGCAATTACAATATTGCAGAAGCAACCATGTTTGAAACCGGCAGCAATGAATGGAAACAGTTTGCTGTATGGCCACCAACACAATCCAAAGCAACAGAATATTTTTTTAATGACGAAAATAAAATGTCTGTTGCAAAAACTTCAGGACAAAATAATTTTGACGAATACATCAGTGATCCTAAAAAACCAGTTCCTTATACCAGCGGCATTTATGGAAGAAGGAACAATGAATACCTGGTGGAAGATCAACGCTTCGCGGCTTCGCGTCCGGATGTGGTGACTTATGAAACCGAACCATTGACTGAAGATATGACCATCGCCGGTGGTATTACTGCCGATCTTTTTGTAAGTACAACCGGCACTGATGCAGACTTTATTGTAAAACTGATCGATGTGCTTCCTGACAATGAACCCAATTTAAAAGTTCCGGTAAGAGGTGTTGCCATGGCTGGTTATCAGCGTATGGTGAGAGCAGAAGTTTTCCGCGGCAAGTTCAGGAACAGTTATGAAAAACCGGAAGCCTTTGTTCCCGGAAAAGTTGCAG
The DNA here is from genome assembly GCA_040003235.1 of Ferruginibacter sp. Classification (GTDB taxonomy): domain Bacteria; phylum Bacteroidota; class Bacteroidia; order Chitinophagales; family Chitinophagaceae; genus Ferruginibacter. The sequence continues at coordinate 3,694 of JBDUCW010000185.1, forward strand.
AAGTAAAATTTCAATTGAATGATGCATTGCATACATTTAAGAAAGGACATAAGATCATGGTGCAGGTACAAAGCAGTTGGTTTCCGTTGGTGGATATGAACCCGCAGAAATTCATGCGCATTCCGGATGCCAATGAAAATGATTTTCAAAAAGCGAATATCAGGATTTATCATGATGCGCAACATGCGTCGAAGATTGTGTTGCCCGTATTAAAATAAAAAAATCATGAGGAGTACGATTATGAGGAAAGGGAAAGGACTTTTTCAATCCATTGAAGCCCTTATCAGGCAGGCACGTCAGCAGGTAGTGCGGAACGTAAACACTACAATGCTGCTTACCTATTTTGAAATAGGCAGGTTGATTGTGGAAGACGAGCAGGAAGGGAAAGAACGGGCGGCTTATGCAGAAGAAACGCTTCAAAAACTGAGTACCGATCTCACAAAAGCATTTGGTAAAGGTTATTCTGCCGATAATCTTCAGAATATGCGAAAGTTCTTTCTAACGTATTCAATTTACGAGACAGTGTCTCGTAAATCTAGTTTGTCAGTAAAATCCGAGTCAGTAGTTCAGAATTCTAAACGTCCCGGTAAAAGATCAAAATCCGAGACACCGTCTCGGTTTTCTGTGTTGCCACTAAAATCTTCATTAAGCTGGTCACATTATGTTTTGTTGCTAAAAATCAATAATGCCGGTGAAAGGAAGTTTTACGAAATTGAATCAGAACAAAACAATTGGTCGGTGAGAGAGTTAAAACGTCAATTCAGTTCATCTCTGTATGAGCGCGTTGCACTAAGCAAAGATAAAAAGGGTGTAAAAAAAACCGCAAAAAAAGGACAAATCGTTGAAGCACCTACTGATGTTTTAAAAAGCCACTATGTACTGGAATTTTTAGGATTGAAAGAAGATGTGCGCTATTCTGAAAGTGATTTGGAAACGGCCATTATCAATAAACTCGAACATTTTATGCTGGAATTAGGTAAAGGTTTTTTGTTCGAAGGACGACAAAGACGGTTTACTTTTGAAGGCGATAGCTTTTTTGTTGATTTGGTTTTTTATAATCGGTTATTAAAATGCTTTGTTTTATTTGATTTGAAAATTGGAAAACTTGCGCATCAGGATATTGGGCAAATGCAGATGTATGTGAATTACTACGACCGTAAAATAAAATTATCGGAAGAAAATAATACGATTGGAATTATTTTGTGTAAAGAGGAAAATAAAACTGTAATTGAGTTTACCCTGCCGGAAAATAACAAACAGATATTTGCAAAAGAGTACAAGGCAGTATTGCCAACTAAAGCCGCATTGGCGAAACAATTACAATGAACTATATGAAAAAATTAATCGCACTATTATTTGTAATGATGTCAGTGAAAACTTTTTCCCAACTAAATATTACGCCAATGCCCGCGGAAGTAAAAATGGGCAAAGGCAATTTCACCATCAACCGCAATACAGTGATTGTATTGGAAGGGAGTGGACTTGAAAAGACAGTCGATATTTTTAATGGAGAGTTGCAGAAAATGCTTGGCTTTAAATTAAAAATTGTAAAAGTCAATCCCGGAAAGAATACCATCACATTAAATTTCGAAAAGCTCGACTATAAATTTCCGGGAGCTTATAATTTAACCGTAGATGAAAAGGGGATTTATATCGCAGGCGATAATGAGACCGGTGTTTTTTATGGATTACAAACGCTGATACAGTTGCTGCCACCTGTTTCGGGTAAACAACTGTTTCAAACTGCTGATGCAAGCCGGTTGAATGATATACGCTATCCGGCACCAACCATTCCATACCTTTTCATTAATGATTATCCACGTTTTGAATACCGTGGGGTACACTTCGACGTGAGCAGGCATTTTTTTCCGGTGAACTACGTAAAAAAATATATTGATTATCTGGCAGCACATAAGTTCAATACTTTTCATTGGCATCTCACAGATGATCAGGGTTGGCGGATCGAAATAAAAAAATATCCAAAGTTAACTTCGGTTGGTGCATGGCGCAGTGGAACTATCATTGGCCGTTTCCCGGGATCAGGAAATGACAGTATCCGTTATGGCGGTTTTTATACACAGGAACAGATCAGGGAAATTGTAAAATATGCCGGAGACAGATACATTACAGTTTTACCCGAAATTGATATTCCCGGTCATAGTATGGCGGCGCTGGCTGCTTATCCTGAATTAGGAACGGATTCAACTTATCCTTACAAAGTTGCAGAAACCTGGGGCATCAATGGTCCGTTCAATAATGTATTGAATCCTACGGAAAAAACATTTAAATTTCTGGAAGACGTGTTTGATGAAGTGATCAAACTATTTCCTTCTAAATATATTCATGTCGGTGGTGATGAGTGCAGCAAGACCTGGTGGAAACAAAGTGCTTTTTGTCAGCAGTTGATCAAAGATAAAAATCTGAAAGACGAACACGGCCTGCAGAGTTATATTATTCAGCGTGTAGAAAAATACATCAACAGCAAAGGAAGAAAAATTATCGGCTGGGATGAAATATTAGAAGGCGGACTTGCACCCAATGCATCCGTGATGAGCTGGCGTGGTGAAGAAGGTGGTATTGCTGCTGCAAAACAGGGACATGATGTAGTGATGACGCCCGGCACTTATTGTTACTTCGATCATAGCCAGACAAGAAATGAAGACAGTGTAACGATCGGCAGTTATCTGCCGCTGGAAACAGTTTACAGTTATGAACCGATTCCCGCTGCATTGACGGCAGCAGAAGCGAAACATATTTTAGGTGCGCAGGCAAACTTGTGGACAGAATATATCAGCAATCCTGCGAAAGTTGAATACATGCTGTTCCCGCGGATGAGTGCATTGAGCGAAGTATTGTGGACACCAAAAGATAAACGCAACTGGAATGATTTCGAAAGAAGAATTCCTTTTTTGATGCAACGTTATGAAAGCTGGGCTGCGAATTACAGTAAGGCTTATTATGACCTGGATGCAACAGTATCAGCTGCACAGGATGGCAATGGCCTGGTCTGGCAGGTAAAAAGAAAACCCAATGGTTCGCAGGGTATGGATGTATTATTTGCAGATGGAAATTCAGCAATAGCATTGCCTGCTTATGATGCAGATGGTAAAATCAGTACTGCAGTGATACCGGAAAAATTTGAAGTGAAAGAAAGAGCAAGAGCAGATCAAAATTCGGTTAGCTTAAATGTTACTGCATCCGGAACTGCAAGAGCCGCATTGTATAATTCAACCAATCAAACCGGAATGGAATTGGTTATGGATGAACAGCATCCGGTAACAGTATTGACACAAAAATTTTCTTTCAATAAAGCAACCGGTAAAAAGATTACACTTAAAAAAGAAGCAGCAAAAAATTATCCCGGCAATGGTGCTTTTACATTGGTTGATGGAATACAAAATACAAAGGGTGCTGGCCGTTCGTCGGAGTTCTTAGGTTTTCTTGGAGATTGTGAAGCAACAATTGATTTTGGCAAAACAACCGTTTTTGATAAAGTAGTAATTCATGCACTGAGCCAGCATTCCAGCTGGATCTGGGAACCTTCACGTATGGAGGTCAGTTTGTCTGAAGACGGAGTCAATTTTGTTCCGGTAGGTATTGGTGAGGAATTTATCAGGGTCAATACCGGCAATGGTACGATCACGATGAACATGGCCAATTCAAGTGCACGGGTAATAAAAGTAGGGGTTAAAAATTTTGGCAAAATTCCGGAAGGAAATCCCGGAGCCGGTACAGTGTCCTGGTTATTTGTAGATGAGATTGAAGTGAAGTAAAAAGTTGTCAGGCCACTTTAGTGGCCAGAAAACTTTGTGAGAAAAATCTGGCTAAGTTGTCAGGCCACTAAAGTGGCCTGACA
>JBDUCW010000063.1:0-24885 GCA_040003235.1 Ferruginibacter sp.
GAAAATTTACTGTAACCAAACTGTAATCGCCTCTGTCAACAATAATTGCTAAAAAATAAAATAGCTTGATATGAAATATTTTTCAAAATTCCTTTTACCCGCATTGATGGTCATTACCTTCTTTGCTGCCTGTGATAAGGCTCAGGACGTGGCCACTTATGGATTGGGAACTACACCAACATTAAATGCATCGGCCAGCACGGTTGCGGCTTCAGCAACTGATTCCAATAAGGTTGGTTTGATACTTTCCTGGAATAATCCAAAATATGCTACGGATTCTGCAACTCAAAAATTTATTGTTGAAATAGATTCAACCGGCAGAAATTTTTCTAAGGCAATTTCTAAAACGGTAGTGGGTGCAATGACAACAAGTTTTACCAATAAAGAACTGAATACAATTTTATTGGGATACGGTTTTGCTTTCAACACAGCATATGATGTTGATGTAAGAGTAACTTCTTCTTACGGCAACAACAATGAACAATATAAAACCAATGTGCTCAAAATTAAAATGACGCCTTATGTCATTCCTCCAAAAGTAGCTCCACCGGCATCAGGTCATTTATACCTGGTGGGTGATGCAACTGTAGGTGGATGGAACAATCCGGTACCGGTTCCAACACAGGAATTCGGTAAAATAGATGCATTAACTTATGTTGGTGTGTTTACCTTGAGTGCTGCACATGAATATCTGGTTTTACCATTGAATGGTGATTGGACCAATAAATTTTCTGTTGCAAATAAATCATTGGCAGGATTAAATGCCGGCGGCGATTTCGGATACAATCTCAGCGATAATTTCCCTGGCCCGACTGCAGCAGGAAATTATAAAATTACCATCGATTTCCAGGCAGGTAAATTTAAAGTAGAACCATATGTTGGTCCTTCGATTCCAAATAATCTTTACATAGTTGGCGATGCAACACCAGGCGGCTGGAACAATCCGGTGCCTACACCTTCTCAACAATTTACAAGATTGAATTCTGTACAATACCAGATCGCATCGCTGCCCATCAACGTTGGTGCACAATATTTGCTTTTACCGGTTAATGGTGACTGGAGCAATAAATATGCAGTGAATGATAACACCATTGCGGGTCTTGCCAACGGCGGATATTTCGGTTATAATTTTTCACAGAACTTCCCCGGCCCAACGGTTGCGGGCAACTATAAATTTGATGTGAACTTTGGGGTGTCAAAATCTCCGGCAGAAAATAACACGGCACAGTTCAAGGCAACTAAATTATAGAATCAAAATAATATTTATTTTATAAGGTTGTCATTCTTAAAAGATGGCAACCTTTTTTAATTTTAAGAATGATGATACGATCTGCCAAACCAATCATGATATTTTTTTTACTGCTGTCTTTTTTTTTAGAAAGCTGTAAGAAAAGTACAGGACAATCTCCCATACCAACTGTTCCAACAGCAAAGATTTTTTATAACTGGAATGCTTTTGTAATGGGCGCAGATCTTTCGTATGTAAACCAGGTGCAGGATTATGGAGGCGTTTATAAAGATTCCGGTGCTGTAAAAGATCCTTTTACAATTTTTAAAAATCATGGAGCCAATGTTGTCAGGGTGAGATTGTGGAATAATCCCCAATGGCTGGCTCCATTGAATAGCGGAAAATTATACAGCAATATATACGATGTTGAAAAGACCATTCAGCGGGCAAAAGATGCAGGCATGGCGGTCAATCTTGATATGCATTATTCAGATACCTGGGCCGATCCCGGTACACAAACAACGCCTGCAGCATGGAATGGATTGAGTGCAGCTGTATTAAAAGATTCTGTTTACAATTATACAATGGCCGTATTGAATTATTTAAAAAACAAAAACCTTACACCTGAAATGATCCAGGTGGGCAATGAAACCAACCAGGGAATGCTGTGGCCAACCGGCAAAGTCATCAGTAATAATTTTGCGCCTTTCTGCGATTTATTAAAAAGCGGGATCAAAGCGGTTCGTGATTTTTCATTAACGTCATCCATCAAACCACAGATCATTTTGCATGTTGCACAATTGCAGAATGCTGATTACTGGACAACAGGAATAACGGCTGGTGGCGTTACTGATTTTGATATTCTCGGTATTTCACATTATTCGAAATACAGTACGGTTAACACAATGGCTGATATTAAAAATACGATCAGTAGTTTAAAAACTAAGTTTGGAAAAAAGGTAATGATCGTGGAAACGTCTTATCCTTTTACAACATTAAATGCAGACAGTTATGCCAATTCCATCGGCGGCGATACACCTGTTGCAGGTTACCCGGTTACAATTGATGGACAATATAAATATTTAACTGACCTTACACAGGCGGTGATCAGCGGCGGCGGCAGCGGCATCATGTATTGGGAACCGGCATGGATCACTTCTTCACTGCATGATCCATGGGGAGCCGGCAGCAGCTGGGACAATAATACCCTCTTTGATTTTAATGGCAACACTATATCAGGCATGAATTATATGACTTACCCCTATCAGTTCTAAAAAACTGTAACAGACTTTAAAAATAATTATACCAGTTGCAGGATTGAGCCGTTAAATTCGTGTGCTTATTATTAATTCGTGTAATAAAAAAGACAGATGAAAAAAATACTATTGCTGCTGACCGTTACTTCGTTTGTTCATAATATTATTTTTTCTCAAACGCGGCAAAAAATAAATTTCGACGAAGGTTGGAAATTTCACCTGGGCCATGCTGCAGATGCATCAAAAGATTTTAATTATTCTATAGGAAATATTTTTTCAAAAACCGGCAAGGGTGATAAGACTGCTGTTGATCCATATTTTAATGACAGCGCCTGGCGTATGATTCAATTGCCGCACGACTGGGCGGTAGAACTTCCTTTTGAAAAATCATCCAGCTTTGATGTAATGGCACATGGTTATAAACCGGTGGGTGGTTTATTTCCGCAGAACAGTATCGGTTGGTACAGAAAAAATTTCGTGACCGACCGGAAAGATTCGGGTCAGCGTTTTACAATTCAGTTCGATGGCATCTTTCGCGATAGCCGCGTCTGGATCAATGGGATTTATCTCGGCAATAACATGAGTGGTTATATCGGATCATCTTACGATATCACCGACTTTTTAAATTTTAATAAAAAAAATACCATTGTTGTAAGAGTGGATGCTTCCCAATATGAAGGATGGTTTTATGAAGGCGCCGGTATTTATCGTCATGCGTGGATGCTGCAGACCAACAATACGCATTTAACCAATGAAGGAAATTTTGTTTTCTCCAAAGTAGAAAAAAACAAAGCCACTATTTCAATCAGCAATAAAATTCTGAACCAGGGATTGGATGCATCCAATTGTTCTATCGAATCTTTTATTGCAGATAAACACGGAAACACTGTTGGCAAAACAAGTTCGCAATCAATTTCATTAAAAGTAAATCAGCAAAATGAAGTTGATCAGCAGATCATGATCACAGATCCAAAACTTTGGTCGATAGAAGATCCTTATCTCTATCATGTAATTACATTGTTGAAGCAGGGCAATAAAATAATTGACAAACTGAATACTCGTCTGGGTGTCAGAACAATTGTGATGAACAATACTGATGGTTTATTGCTGAATGGCAAAGCGGTAAAAATAAAAGGTGTTTGCTGCCATCAGGATCATGCAGGTGTTGGTAGTGCATTGCCGGATTATCTTCAATATTACCGCATAAAATTATTAAAGGAGATGGGCGCCAATGCATATCGCACCAGTCATAATCCACCGACGCCAGAATTGCTGGAAGCCTGTGACAGTCTCGGTTTTCTGGTACTGGATGAGACACGCTTGTTGAACAGTGGTGCAGAATATTTATCACAATTGGAACACCTGATCTTACGCGATAGAAATCATCCTTCCGTTTTTATGTGGAGCATCGGCAATGAAGAAGGCTGGATACACGGCACGCCAACAGGAAGACGAATTGCGCAAACAATGCTTGCCAAACAAATGGAACTTGATCCAACACGCGTAAGCACTTATGCTGCGGATGTGGGCAATAAATTTCAGGGTGTAAATGAAGTGATTCCCGTTCGCGGATTTAATTACAGGGTTGATGGTGTTGATCCTTATCACAAAGACCATCCGGCACAACCCGTTATCGGAACAGAAATGGGAAGTACCGTAACAACCCGCGGTATTTATATTAAAGACACAATCAATGCTTATGTTCCTGATCAGGATATCACTTATCCATGGTGGGCCAATACTGCAGAACAATGGTGGAGTTTAGCGGCTACCCGTAACTGGTGGATGGGCGGTTTTGTGTGGACAGGTTTTGATTACCGTGGTGAGCCAACTCCTTATGAATGGCCGAATATCAATTCGCATTTTGGTATTATGGACATGTGTGGGTTTCCTAAAAATATTTATTATTATTATCAAAGCTGGTGGTCGGACAAACCCGTATTGCATATTTCTCCGCACTGGACATGGCCTGGCAAAGAAGGACAACCCATCGATGTCTGGATCAACAGCAATGCAACTGAAGTTGAATTATTTCTTAATGAAAAAAGTCTTGGTAAAAAATCTATGCCACGCAACAGCCATTTAAACTGGAGCGTAAATTATGAACCGGGGACTTTAAAAGCGGTTGCATTTATCAATGGGAAAAAAATTGAAACAAAAGTAGAAACAACCGGTAAACCTGTTGAAGTAGTGATCACACCTTATAAGACCACTATGCTGGCAGATGGGAAAGATGCTGTTGTTATTAATGTTCACGCAATAGACAAAGAAGGTCGTGAAGTGCCCGATGCAAATAATTTAATTCGTTTTACATTAACCGGCGATGCCCGCCCGGACGATCCGTTCGGACAGGCAAAAATAATCGGCGTGGGTAATGGTGATCCGAGCAGTCATGAACCCGATAAATGTGTTGATGGAAAATGGCAACGGAAACTATTCAATGGAAAATGCCAGGTCATTATTCAATCGGGAAAAAATGCCGGTGCTATAAAGTTCGAAGCAAAGGCTGATAGTTTGTGGACCGGATCAACAGATATTATCCTGGTAAGCGAAAACAACGAGGTCAATGGTTTGCAAAAAAAAGAAAACGCATCCATCAAAAGAGTTCCTGAAAAAATGATTGGCGCAGACATATCTTTTTTACCGCAACTTGAATCCAGGGGAATGAAGTTTTCTGATAAAGGCATTCAGCAGGATCCTTTGAAAATAATGAAAGATCACGGCTTTAATTATATCCGGTTAAGATTGTTCAATGATCCCGCAACAGACAGTGGCTATTCTCCCAAAAAAGGTTTCTGCGATCTGGATCAAACAAAGCAGATGGCGAAACGTGTAAAAGATGCGGGCATGAAATTTCTGCTGGACTTTCATTACAGCGATTACTGGGCCGATCCAGGTAAACAATACAAACCAGCCGCATGGAAAAATTTAAATTTCGCAGACCTCAAAAAAGCATTGCATGATTATACAAAAAATGTTTTGCTTGAATTGAAGGCACAGGGAACTTTACCTCAGATGGTGCAGATCGGAAATGAGATCAATCACGGTATCGTATGGCCGGAAGGAAATATCAATCATATGGACAGTCTTGCCCAATTGCTGAAAGAAGGCATTGCGGCGGTAAAGGAAGTGGATCCTTCGATTCTGATCATGATACATATTGCATTGGGCGGACAAAATGATGAGTCTGTTTTTTTTCTTGACAATATGATTGCACGCGGTGTAAATTTTGATGTCATCGGCGAATCTTATTATCCGAAATGGCATAGCAATCTTGCAGATCTGAAAAGCAATCTTGCTGACCTTGCCAAAAGATATCAGCAGGATATTATTGTTGTAGAATATTCTCAATTAAAAAAAGAAGTAAATGATATTGTTTTAAATATTCCTGATAATAAAGGAAAAGGTGCCTGTATATGGGAACCACTTAGTACCTGGGAAATGATTTTCGACAGAGATGGTAAAAGCAATCATTGGATGCTGGATTATGATGAGATCAGTAAAGAATTTGCGGTCAGCAAGGCAGAGAAAAAATAATTGAAGCTCCTTTGCCTGAAACAGAATCAATCGATATAGATGCATTAATAAGCACTGCCCTGTTTTGCATGCTTTTCAATCCTACGCCTTTTTGTGAAGCCTGTAAATTATTTATATCAAAACCTTTTCCATTATCGGTGATGTTGATCGATAAATAATTAGGGTCGTAGTTCATGCCGACATTTATTTTACTTGCTTCAGCGTGTTTAACACAATTGTGAATGGCTTCCTGGATAATTCGGAAGATCAGCATTTCCTTTTGTGGGTCAAGTTTATAAACTTCACCGGTAATAGCGAGTGCGGTTTCATATTGTCCGGTATTTTCAAGAATTTTTAATTCTGCTTCACAGGCATTGACAAGGCCGAGTTCAGCAATACGGTCGCCATGCATGCTTCTGCTGAGATCACGAAGATCACGAATAGCCTTACTTAAAAGCTCTTTGGTATCTTTTACTTTCACCAAATTTTTTTCTCCAGAAATATCAGTAAGTGTGTTGAGATTGATCTTGGCAACCCCAAGCACCTGTCCGATATTATCATGAATTTCCTGGCTGATATTTTTGAAAGTCTGTTCCTGAATTTCGAGTTGGGCCTGGAGGAGAGTTTCTTTAAACTGAGCTTTGATTATGGCGCTTTCCAAAAGACGTTTACGATATCTTATTGCAAATGCCAACAAGAAAAAGAAAATAAGTAATAAAAAGATCAGTAGCGTGTAAACGCGGAGATTATTATTCATTTTTATCTACTTTAAAAGAAATTATTTTTAAAATTAAAGCAACGATAAGTAATAAATAATAAACATAATTCGAAATATAGTTGATGGTACGTAATGTTATTTGACTAATCTTTTTTGAAAGTGAAAACTCGTGGAAGTCAAAAAATAAAAAAGAGATCAAATAAAACCAAATTACAGATAGTGAAATTAAAAATACAGAATCTTTGAAAATATTATCATTAGCAGGCGAATCAAGTTTTTCAAAAAACAGAACAAAACCAAAGCAAATCAAAGCAATAGACTGAATCGTCAGAAATATATCTGGGAACTTTAGAATATTTTCTACGAAAAAACTATCAAATATTGCATAGAGTGTTAGGAGGATTGAAAAGGCAAAAATTACTTTTTTCTTAATTCGGGATTTGATACTCAAGAAAAAAAATATACCCCAAAGTATTGATTGAAGGGGATCAAGAAAATGATATACCGGACTGCTGTTAATAAAATAAAAAGCGAATATGCGAGAAAGTGTTTCGCTGAAGAATGTAAGGACCAAAAGAATAGCCACGGGCTTTTCGGACTCAAGTCTTTTATACTTAAAAAGTCCTATCGCTGCTCCGGTGGCTATTATCAAAAGGTATATAACAAAACCTGGTTTAAACAAAAATAATTATTTAATAGTCCATATTGGTTGGGCATACATCCGGGCATGGATCAAGATGATCATGATTCAAGTCTTGACCTAAAGCGCGCCTTTCAACTTGCAATACTTTTCCTGATCTGTCCATTGGCAGAACCATAATTGTATATTCATCATGTTCGTTCATTCCTAATCTGAAATAAAGTTGATTACAGGATGTATTATTTTTAAAAGCAGTAAAACTTCCGCCATCTAAAATAAACCCTTTATACGGTACTCCATCCGGCCTTACTAATTGTGGATTACGGTCGTAATTTTCTTGATATTGTTTAATTATATCCCAACTAACAGGTTCCGAAGGTGTGAGCCCCTTGTAGTTTTTAAAAGTGAGTGTTAAAGGTTTTTTAACTGCATACTTTTTATAAATACTTTCTGCAAAGTTTAGTGAATCTGTTTTATTGAGCAGTTCAATATTATGAGAAGCATTATTGCTACATCCGAAATTAATGATCAAGATAAACAATAAAATAGCAAGGGTTAAAAAGAGCTTAAGTTTTTTCATGTAAGTTTTTTAAAATTTAATGATTTTTATAACTACACTAAAGTCTACAATCCTTTTCATTCATCCAACATTCCTTTCATCTTTATTTTCCCGGATTTTTCCTGTTCCTCATTTCAATTCTTCTTAATCACAAAAACCGGCTCCTGTACACAACCCACACCCTTACCACAATCGTATGTAGCACTTGCAGCGAGCGTATTTTTATGTGTCTGTTGTAAAATTTTTGCCCAGGAAACGTCTGAAGATTTTAAACTAAGATCATAGCAAGTGCTGTAGAGTTGTTCGCAGAAATTACCTGTAAATATTCCGCCGGTCTTTTCATCGGATACTGCGTACTGACCTTTGCTTGCGGCTGTAGCAAGAACCGATGCATTTGTTTTCAAAAATAATAGTGATGCAACCTCTTTATTGATCGGAAAATTATAGGGCTGCGGAACAATATTAGGATTGGGATAATACCGATAAAACTCGATCAGTGAATTGCAGCAATCGCTGATAACAAGATTTAATCTGGCTTTTTTCTCCCGGATCATCTCATATACTTCCTCAATATTTACGGTCGATGCTTTTATAACAGCCTCGCTGTAAACGGGAGGATTATTTCTAAGATCGAGTTGTGGATAAACATGCGCTGAATCGTCTTTGAAACTAAATCCATGTCCGCTGTAATAAAAAAGAACAATGTCTTGCTTCCTGGGTTTAAGATCAGTAATTGCATTCAATACATTGTGTTTGGTAAATTGTCCTGCAGAAATTGTAGTGAGCTTATAAGGCAGATCGAGATCATTTGCAATCTGTTGGAAAACGACGCCAATGTTAATAAGATCAGTATTGCAACCAGAACCAATTGTACTCTCTTTTGTATTGGCAACAGCAATGAAATAAAAATTTGGCGTACTTTCAATCTGCTTCGCAGACTTCTGAAAAAAACCTGAATACAATTTTTCTCTTGCGGAAAAAAACTGGATCAGATAGGCCGGTTGAATATCTTCCCGACGGATATATTTTGTACCGCTTACATCAGCATCAGTAATTTTATCTTTCTTAATGAATTGAACTTTACCATTGGGTGAGAATTTTATTTTATTAAAATAATCCATGCTGAAAAAAGAAAACAAAAATTGTAAAAGTTCAGACGTATCATTACCATAAATAACAGGCGGCGAAATATTTTTCTTTCTTTCTTTTTTTAACTGATCAATATCAGTGAGCAACGAAAGACCATACACGGTACTTTTCCTGGTATTCTTATTGATTTTCCGGATACGGACCTGACTGCTGTTGTCGCTGTTCTTTATGATAAGTGCCGTATAATTATTTTCTTTCTCGGCTGCAATGTTGAATTTAATTTCATAAATGTCCTGATACAGCATTTGCGCGTATGATGTATAACAACAAGTGAACAAAAAAATCAATAAAATATTTTTCCTGACCATTTTTAAATTGTTGCACGTAAAAGCTTTTTTACGAATTTACATACACAAACTCCTACAACACTTTGTTAACCGGGTGCTGCAAACACTCTCCGTCTGCAACAGTTTTTCCTGCGCACACAGTTGCCGGTGATAATTTGATTGTATTCGCTTCTGTTTCGCTGATAATTTTTTGCCAGGAAACTTCGCCTTGTTTGGTTAGAGGGTTCATAATGTTTACCAGCGTTTCTCTAAAATTAAAAGTAAAGATGCCGCCATCACTTTCAAAGCCACCGGCAACTTCTCCCTTTGCTGCTGCGGTCATCAAAATAGATTGAGGCCTGGTATTCATGAATAGCAGTTTACAAATCTCTTCATTAAAAGGAATCGGGCTTGATCTTGTTGAAGGTGGATTTCTTGCTACCGGAATTTTGGCGCCGGGAGTTGAATTGCAGCAATCGCTTAATATCAAATTCAGTCTGGCGCCTTTGCCCACAATTAATTGAAATACTTTTTCCATTTGTATTTCCTGTTTCGGGTCAAGGTCATCAAATTCACTGCTGCGCAAATCCATTCTTGGAAATTTTATTTTAGGATCTCTGTCAACAAAGCCATGGCCTGAGTAATGAAATACAACAATGTCGTCACTGGTCGGTTTAAGTCCTGCCAACGCATTATTCACGGTGTCTGCATTAAAATTATCATCATAAATATCAATTGGTATAAATGGGATATGCAATTTTTTTGCGACAGCTTCAAATATCGTCAGCATTGTTGTGCGGTCTGTTCTGCAACTGCCTGCAATATTCATTGCTTTTGTATTGGCAACAGATACTAAATAAAGATGTGCAGATTTTGCCAGAGGGCTGGTGCCTGTCTGCGCAGCATTGATAAAAAGATTTTCGTCGGGACGATAATATTTTTGCAGGAATGCGCTGGTAAGATCCTGCGCCTGCAATAGTTTTGAACTGGAAGTCTCAACAAGTATTTTTTGAAATGTTGCATCGTCTCTCTTCATTACTTCTATTGGATCATAAATGCCGGTGGCCGGATTTTTTTTAAAACGGAAAATCATCTTATCCAGTGTAATATCTAAATTTCCTTTGATTACTTTCGGTTCAGTTCCTTCAAAGCAAATGGCGCTGGAATCAGGTGCTCCATAAAAATTATCATCGTCGTAATGTTGATACAACTGCATTTCTACAACAACAGGTAGATTTTGATTGTTATTAAAAGCAAGCCTGATAAAACCTGTAGCATTTTTATTCCTGGATAAGAAAGCTTTGTACACTTTATTTTCTCCTGCAAAGTGATATTCAAACTCATACAATGTTGCAGTTGTGGTTTGTGCTGTTGAAGTGAAACCAAGCAAACAACCTGTAAAGAGGACAACAATCAATTTTGGTATCATGTTTTTTAAAACTTTAAATTATTTAACGATCTTAAAAATTGGTTCTTGCAAGCAAGCCTTACCGTCTTCGCAGGCATAAGTTTTACTCATAGCAACAGTAGTGTTGTTTGTCAGGGTTATTAAACTTTCCCATGTTGGATCATTAGACGTTCCGTAAAGTGAAGCGATCATTTTATTATTAAAATTGAAAGTAAAGATGCCACCATACGAATCATCTGAAACAGCATATTGTGCTTTGTCTGCCGCTGCAAGCAATATAGAAACTTTTCGTTTTTGAAAAAGATTTGCCAGTACAATTTTGTTGATCGGGTTATTGATTCCTTCTCTTGGTAAGGCAACTTTATTTGGTTTGCGCCTATAAAATTCTATTAAGGAATTACAACAATCGCTCAGCACCAGGTTAAAATGCGCTCCTTTTGCTTTTATCGATTCAAATATTTCGTCGATATTTTTTGTAGAAGCCTTGATCACTGATTCGCTGTACACCGGAGGATTGCTTCTGAGGTCAAGTTGCGGAAACCGATGAACGGAATCGTCTTTAAAACTAAATCCATGGCCTGTATAATAAAAAAATACTACGTCCTGTTGTTTTGGTTCCAGTCCGGCAATTGCATTTAGGACATTCTGTTTGGTAAATGTTTCACCGGTAATTTGTATTTCTGAAAGATGCATATCAAGCTCCTGCGCAATCCTTCTGAATAAAATAGTAGTGTTATCAAGATCTTTTTCGCAGCCCTTACCAATGGTTGTATCAACTGTATTTCCAACATTAATAAAATAAAACCATGGAGTACTGACAATATTTTTTCTGAGTTTTTTTTTGTCGAACAGGCTTGTATAAAAACTTTCGTCTTCGAGGAAATATTGTTGCACAAGTTCCCTGGATAAATCCTCTCTTCTCAGCACGTTGATGCTGTTAACATTTACGTCCAGCAGCCTCCCATCTTTATAAATCACAGCGCCTTTTTTTTTGGGATTGTATTTGCCGCTGGCGAAACAGTTAAGATAAACATGATAACAGGCGGGTGATTTTTTGCCAGCGATAATTACGGGAGGAATATTAGCTGATGCTTTGCCGAAATCATCTTCCTTTGTAGAAAAAGGAACTTCATAAATAGTAACAATATCGTTCTCATTGGTATATCTGATTCTCAATTGATCTTTGCCATGACTGTTCCGGATCAGCAAGGCGCTATAACCCGATTTTTTTCCTTCTGTGGTTCCGAATTTAATTTCATAGATGTCCTGAAAAAATATCTGGGCATGAGCAGTTATTCCTACAAACAATGGGAAAAGGAACAACAAAAAATACCGCTTTCGCATGAATGAGATTTTTTTTCTTAAAGCTACTCTTTTTTTTTCTGCTTTAAAACAGATAACTTGTCAGCCTATTATGAAATGCTTTCTGCTTATAATTTTTACACTTTCTTTATTGCTGCAAACGCATGCGCAGCAAACTAAAATAGACAGCCTCGCACAACTTTTAGCTGCAGAAAAAATAGATTCCAATAAAGTGACTTTTTTATGGAAGCTGGCCGAACAGTATCAATCATTCAAGCCGGATACTACATTGCATCTTGCGCAGGAAGCATTGGAACTGGCAAGAAGGATAAAATATGTAGAAGGTGAATCAAGATCATTGGCGATCCTCGCAAACAGCGAATATTTTTTGGGTAATTACCCCAAAGCACTTGAAAATTATTTACTGAAATTAAAAATAGAAGAGAAAAGGGAAAGCCCAAGAAATTATGCCAGTGCTTTGAGTAATATCGGGCTTACCTATATCCTAATGGATGATTACCCGAATGCCTTATCTTATTTATATCGCGCCGATTCGGCTGTAGATGCCGGAAACATAACCGAATTAAAATACAGTATTTTGGTAAATCTCGGTGAAGTTTATTATAGAAAAAACCAGCATGATTCTGCCGGTCATTATTTTGAAAGATCACTGGAAATAGCCAATCAAAAAAATGACGATAATTTCAGGGCGATATCATTGGTAGGGATAGCCAATGTTTTTTCCAAAGAAAAAAATTTCCCGCAGGCGCTGAAACATTATTACGACGCTTTTGGGTATTTGAAAAAGGTCAACAATGAAGACCTTTTCTGTGAATCAAGTATTGGCATTGCAAAAGTTTATGAGCAACTGAATCAAAATGATTCAGCCCAATACTTTGCTTTTCAATCCTATAATATGGCTGTGAAAGACGGATTTGTTTCCCGGCAACTTGACGCCGCTAATTTTTTGACACAACTATTTACAAAAATAAAAAACACCGACAGCGCTTTTGCATATCTTCAAAAGACAGTTGCATTAAAGGATACCATCAAAGGCCAGGATAAGGTACGACAGTCGCAGATGATGTCCAGCGACGAACAACTGCGTCAGGTACAACTGGCCGAGCAAAAACGTATAGAGAAGGAAGAACGCAAGCAACAACTGCAACTATTATTGATCGGGATTTTTATACCTTTATTTTTTCTGATAACGGCATTTATCAGCAGGTGGAAAATACATGTGCGGTTTATAAAATTCCTGGGTATTATTTCTTTGCTGATGTTATTTGAATACCTCACCTTGTTGTTGCATCCGCTGGTTGCAGGATTTACCCATCATACACCTTTTTATGAGATCATTATTTTCGTGGCAATTGCTTCAGTATTAATTCCGGTCCATCACCGGCTGGAACATTGGTTGATCAATAAACTTGTAGTAAAACAACAACCTCAGTTAAAGACTTCTTTTAAAATGAAAACAAAGCGACTGAAGCTAAAAGCACAAAATCCTGCTGCCGGTAATGAAAAGGGGCAGCAGGAAAATGAGTCGGATCAATTTGAGCATACTGAATGAGCGAATGACTTAATCGGCTTATGAATTTGGCACAACTGGTCTGAGCTTAGCTTGTTTGAGCTTAGGCGAATCCATAGCAGGTGCTGCCATTTTAGGTGAGTCCATTTTCATTTTCATGGCCTGGGAGTCAACTTTGGCCGGAGTAGTTGCAGGTGAATCAACTTTTGGAGTTGCATCTGATTTTGAATCCCCGTTATTACAACTGCTAAAGCCGGCAATTGCCAGCATACTTGCAGCGATAAACAGGGTTGACACTTTTGTTGTTCTGGTAGATTGCATGTTATTAGGGTTTAGCTATAAATCTAACAATATTTTTAGAAGAAATCAACTTACAATTAATTAAAAGACCCGGATATTCTTATTATTGCAACACTGATGACAGGAATAATTGAATGAATTTAATTTGCTGTCAAAAATTTTACTGTAAACCAGTCAGTTACAAACGCCTGCTCAAAAATACTTTCCCTTTTGTTTGGAACTTTACCCTGATCGGCCCTACCTTCGCCGTCCATTTAAAAAAAGGGACCGGGATAGCGGTTCCGCAAATAAAAAAACAAAATGAGCAAATTACATTTCACCACCAAACATGCGAACGAGGCTACCGTTACTCACAACTGGTACGTTGTGGACGGTACTAATCAAACCGTGGGTCGCATGTGTGCCAAAATCGCTGCCGTTTTACGCGGTAAGAATAAGGCATACTACACACCACATGTTGATTGCGGAGACAACATCATTGTTATTAATTGCGAAAAGGTAAAATTTACCGGCAATAAATTAGAAGACAAAGTTTATGACAACTACAGCGGTTACCCCGGTGGCCGTAAGGAAGAAAGCGCTAAAAATCTTTTAGCCCGTCGTCCTGAAGTGATCATCGAAAGAGCTGTAAAAGGAATGCTTCCTAAAAACAAACTTGGCCGTAAAATGTACAAAAAACTGTACGTATACGCAGGTGGAACACATCATCACACAGCACAACAACCTAAAGAATTAAAATTCTAAAACAAAAATTCATCCTGAATTCGTTGAAGGATGACATAAATATAAAAAATGGAAAAGCAAAAAAACGCTGTTGGTCGCCGTAAGGAAGCTGTAACCCGTGTTTTCATGAGCAAGGGTGACGGAAAAATTACCATCAACGGTAAAGACTACAAACAATATTTTCCACTGGTTTATTTACAGAACCAGGTTGAATCACCATTGAAAGTTGCTGAATCTTCAGACAAGTTTGATGTTGTGATCAATGCAAATGGCGGTGGTGTTAAAGGCCAGGCCGAAGCTGCGAAACTGGGCATTGCACGCGCTTTGCTCGAGATCAGTCCTGATTTTCGTCCCGCACTTAAAGCAGCAGGTATGCTGAAACGTGATCCACGTGGTGTTGAACGTAAGAAACCAGGCCGTAAAAAAGCAAGAAGGAGCTTCCAGTTCTCTAAACGTTAAGCCCTATCTCCTGAAGGGTGAAAAGCTTTGGTACTTAATTAAAAAAATATTCAATTATAAAAAATGGAAAATAACACTTCCTTACAGCAGCAACTTTTAGAAGCAGGCGTTCACTTCGGTCACCTGAAGAAAAAATGGAACCCTAAAATGCTGCCTTACATCTTTGCTGAAAAGAAAGGTATTCACATTATTGACCTGAACAAAACCGTTGAAGGTTTGCAGGAAAGCGCTGCTGCTTTGAAATCAATTGCACGCAGTGGTAAAAAAATAATGTTTGTTGCCACAAAAAAACAGGCAAAAGAAATTGTTACCGAATGCGCAAAGAAAGTAAACATGCCTTTCGTAACAGAACGTTGGTTAGGTGGTATGCTTACCAATTTCAACACGGTTCGTAAGAGCGTAAAGAAAATGCAGAGCATTGAGAAAATGCTGGCCGATGGCAGCATTGAAACACTGACTAAAAAAGAACGGCTCACTTTAACACGTGATAAAGAAAAAATGGAAAAGGTATTGGGCGGTATCGCACAGATCAGCCGTATACCTGCTGCATTATTCATGGTAGATATCGGGCATGAGCACATTGCACTGGCCGAATCAAAACGCCTTGGCATCAGTACTTTCGGTATGGTGGATACCAATTGCGATCCGAACAAAGTTGATTTCGCAATTCCTTCGAATGACGATGCAACCAAATCCATTGCAATCATCCTGAATTATTTGACAGCGGCAATTGCAGAAGGTCTGCAGGAACGCCAGGCTGATAAAGATGAAGATGACAGCAGCGATACGGAAGAAACAGCAGAAGAAAAAGCAGCACGCTTTGAAGCCAAAGCCGGTGGTGATGATGGTCGCGGTAAACGCGGCCGCGGAACTGCAGGTGGTCCTGCCCAGCCTAAACGTAGGGTAGCTGGTCCGGGAGCAGGTGGCGGAAGAAGGCCTGGTGGAGCTAAATAAGTTCACCGGAATGTTTCGTACAATCATGTTACAGGCAGTTGATCTTTGATCAGCATCGTTGTGTCACTCACTTGTACCGCATACCGTTATGGAGCAATTAAAATTCAAAACAATTCATCCCGCTGAGGGATCAAAAAAATATTCGACATGAGTACAGTAGCTATTACAGCACAGGACATCAATAAATTGCGCCAGGCCACAGGAGCCGGCATGATGGATTGCCGCAAAGCTTTGACAGAAAGCAACGGCGATTTTGAAGCAGCCATTGATTGGTTGCGCAAGCAGGGTCAGAAGGTTGCCGCAAAACGCAGCGACCGCGAAGCCAAAGAAGGCGTGGTGATTGCACAAACAACTGCCGATAAAAAAAGTGGTATCGTTCTTTGCATCAGCGCAGAAACAGACTTTGTAAGCCGTAATCCGGAGTTCGTTGCATTTGTGCAGAAGATCGCCGATGCAGCCATTACAAATAATGTAAAGACAGTTGAAGAACTGAACGAAGTTGTGATCGGCAATGAAAAAGTTGCTGATATGATCAATGATAAATTAGCCGCCATTGGCGAAAAGATCGGTATCACACGTTTTGAAAGAGTGAATGCTGAATATGTTGCCAGTTATATTCACGGTGCAAACCGTATGGGTGTTTTGGTGGGCATGAATCAGACTGCTGAAGAAGCCGGTAAAGATGTGGCAATGCAGATCGCAGCAATGAGTCCTATTGCAGTGGATGCAGAAGGAATTCCTGCTGAACTGATCGCAAGGGAAAAAGACATTGCTATCGAACAGATCAAAGCAGAAGGCAAACCAGCTGAAATGGCTGAAAAAATTGCTGCCGGTAAGATCAATAAATTTGTAAAAGAAAGTGCATTGCTTGGACAGGCATTTGTAAAAGACGGAAACAAATCTGTTGCTGATTATTTAAAATCTGTAAATGCAGATCTTAAAGTAACTGAATTTAAAAGAGTAGCATTGGGTTAATATCCAGCTTAAATAAATAGAACCTCACGATGAAAGTCGTGAGGTTTTTTATTTGTCTGAACTTAGTTAGCCCCGTCCGAACGGCCAGGCCGGGCGGGCATTACACTCTGCATGAACAAATATAAAAATCAGGTAAGCCAAAAAAAAGAAATTCATTATTCGTCAGGCCATTTATTAAAGCTTCAAATATTATAAGCTTCGAATGGCCAGACGAATAAAAACCAGCAAAGCTTTTCCCGCCAATAAATAATATTTGTTACCAAACTGCGTTAAAGCATGACGCAATGCTAATTTTAAACGAAGTAGCTAAATCGCTGCTTTTATAATATATTTGAAACTTAAACAAATCAGCAGTAATGGAATGGATCAGCATATTGAAATGCCCGATATCAGGTAAAGACCTGCGTGCATTGACCGGAGATGAGATCAACACGATCAATCAGAAATTTGCCGCACAGCAGTTATGGCAGACAGATGGTAAACTGATGACTGATGAAATACAACAAGGGCTGGTTACCGTTGATGGTTCTTATATCTATCCCATATTAAAAGAGATCGTGCTGTTATTGCCTGATCTTGCCCTGGTAGATTCCAAAGAAAAAATTCTTGGTGAAAGCCTCAGCGATGATAAAAAACTGGTGAAGAATTTTTATGACGACCGTGGCTGGCATGCCAATGAAAAAGGTGATTTTGAAGATGCAGATATTTTTGAAGACCTGCGTCCCTTTGTGCAGGACTATCTTACCAAATGCCATAACCGCGTAAGCAGGTATTTAAATGCATCCGGCAAATACATGATGGATGCGGCTTCCGGCGCATTGCAGTTTCCTGATTATCTGCAATACTCAGAAAATTATACATACCGCATTTGCGTGGACATGTCATTTACAGGTTTGATGGAATGTAAACGAAAACTCGGTCCGAAAGCGCTTTGCCTGCTTTGCGACATGACGAACCTTCCGGTAAAAGACAATATGATCGATGGATTTATTTCACTCAATACGATCTATCATATTCCAAAAGATGAACAGGTAAAAGCAATCACCGAATTATACCGCGTAACGATGCAGGGTGGAAAAGGTGTTGTGGTTTACGATTGGTACAAACATTCTCCCTGGATGAATATTACATTGTTACCATTCCGCGGCGTTGAATATATCAGGCATCGCCTGCGTGACTTATTTACCAAAGCTTCCGGAAAAGATAAGGCCAGTCGTATGCTGTATTTTCATGCACACAATTATGAGTATTTTAAAAAGAACCTGGGCGTTCCGTTTAAATTAGTTTGCTGGCGGGCCATCAGCGTTCCATTTATGAAAGTATATGCACACTCATGGTTTTTCGGAAAGCAATTGCTGAATGCGATTTATAAAAAAGAAGAAAAGCAACCTGAGAAATGTGGACTGAAGGGTGAGTACCCAATGTTTGTTTTTGAAAAGTAGTTGTTGGTTGTTAGATGTTAGTTGTAAGTGTTAAAAGTTAATACGGTTGATAAAGTTGATAATGGAAGTCCTTCAACTTTATCAACTTTTTTTATTAGCGCATTCGTGGCAAAGCCTCATCCCCAGCCCTTCTCTAAAAGAGAAGGGAGCTTGTTTTAAATTGATTTTAGTTTGTTCAGATTATTAAAGCCTGCTTTCATAATAAGTTTTTATTAGCATTCGTGGCAGAATGTATTCCTGTCAACTGTCATCTAACAACTGCCAACTTTCTTAAGTATCGTGGTTCTTCACAATCGTGAAGCGTTGTTTCAATTTCATGAAATGTCTTTCATACAATTCATAAGAAAGCGCTGCAACTATTGCTGTGCAGACAATGCAGGTAAGTGGATACAAGACATCATAGTTAAGTAAAGTATTTGCCGGAAGAAATTTCATGAATGCCACAAGAATAAGTTCTGATACCACGGCATGAAAAACATAAATGCCATAAGAATATTTTCCCAACAGCTTTAAAGGTTTATTTTCCAGGTTGATAAAAAAATCACCGGTGGATGCGGACATAATAATATAAGCAAACAATATCGATGGAACAGTAGAGAAAAAATACAGATTGATAAACCTGCCTTCCGGAATAATATGTGTGATGTATAGAAATGTGAATAGCACTACAATAATCTGTACTATTTTATTAGTGACTATTTTTTCAACTTTTGCATACAATGGTTTATTAAAATAGATCCACGCAGCCAATGCACCGAAGCCAAAATTATCCAGTCTGCACAAGGTGAAAAAATACAAAGGATTATTATGGTTGAAATGATCACTAATATGAAAATTCTTAAAAGGAAAATTCAATTTCAGAGTGTATTCACTTAGAACTGTGTAAACGTCATAGTGCAGTTCGATATAATGCAAAACAAATTTAGACGCAATGCCAATTACAATCAGCCCGATAATAACCGACAGCATTTTTTTGTAACCCTTCTTCACCAGCCATGGCGCAAATAAATAAAACTGTTCTTCTATACAAACGGACCAGTACAATTCAATGATGCCTTTATTAGGTATTGCAAACAGCATCTGCAGATTGATGCTGAATGTACATAGATAAAAAAGATTGGTAAGCGCCGGCGTATGTACGGGTGTTCCTACTTTGGCGAGTACATAATCAATACCGAAGATGAGTACAAGTCCAAACCCGATATACAACGGCCAGATGCGGAGAATACGCCGGATGTAAAAGTTTTTTATGCTGATGGTATTTGTTACCTGTTTTTCGGCAAACAATAAATAGAAAATGAGATAACCACTTAGTACAAAAAAAAGCGTAACACCATAACTACCGAAGTCGCCAACGTAAGGACGAAAAATATTCGAAATGCCTTTGTTCTGAAATTCTTTATAGTCCGAAGTATGCTGTAATATAACGAGTAGTGCAGCAATAAATCGAATGCCATCAAGGTTTTTGAAATAGACTCTCATTTTTTAAATGATGTGATTAAGCAATTACTTTTGGTGCTGCAGAAAATGACTATTTTATTTCTTCGATCTCTTTATTGTGAATGTGCTCTGTAGCTACCGAATGCTGATTGGCCTTCCTTACTTTTAATAATGAAAGGATCTGGAAAAAAATGAACTTGGGAATATGTATCAGCGATTGATAAATACGCTTGTCTGTTTTTGAACTCAATAGTGCCAGAAAAAATCCGAAGGAAAAAACAAAGATCAATCCACACCAGATCCATGCGGCCATAGTACTGATAAAAATATTTGCAATTAATATCAGCATTGACATTAACAATAAAATAAATAATGGCGGACGCAATAAAATAAATCCAAATAGAAACTGATTGATGCTAAAGTTGCGTATCCCTTTTCCAACAAGTGAAAAACCAAATGTAAAAAACCGGAACCAGGTATTATTCCACCTCGCACGTTGTTTCACCAATTGATCAGCATTGGATGTTTTCTCATCATATACAATTGCATCTTCTGCAAATGCAATTCTGTATTTTCTATCAAGAATTTCTTTCTGTAAAATTTTATCAAAACCAGCGCCCGCTGTATCCAATGGTCGCAGGCATGTATTGTACAAGTCTAAAGTAAATGCCATTCCGGATCCTGAAAGCATTGCAGACGACCCAATGTTGAACAGGATTTTTCTATCGTAAAACAAATAATATAATTCATTGGTAGCGTCAATGCAGGCATAGACCGTATCAAAATTTTTTGCAGTCCTGACGCCTTGTACTGCACTATAGCCCAGATCAAACTGTTTGTTCAGTTCGGTCAGGTAATTTGGATCAACAAGATTATCACTATCAATAATCGTAACAATATTGTGCGGGCGTTTAAAACTATCAATCGCTAAAAAATGCGATTTCACCTGGTTGGCCAAAACCGGGTCGGGACGTAAAGTCACTACTTTCGGATCTTCAAAATCATTGATCAGGTCCGGACAATTATCTGCCACCACATACACCAGAAAGTTGGAATAATTCATTTTAAGCAATGACTGAACAACGTGTGGAAGATTGCTGCTGTTTTTATAAGCTGTTACAATTACAGCGTAATCATAATTGCCGGTTGCTGTTGCAATTTTTGCAGACCTTGGTTTTGCAATCAGGTAAATAAAATAAGAGATAACCGGAAACACCAATATCAGGGCAATAATAGCCTGAAAGATGATCCAGATAATATGAAGAATATTCAATGGCATTAATTAGTTTTTTTCTGGCGGTTTATATTTCGGTTATTGGATTTATTTCAATTGGTTATAAATAGCAAGCGTTTGTTCTGCTGCATGTTTCCAACTGAAACGTTGAGCATTTTTAAAACCGAGTTCGCGTTTTTCATTGTAAAGAACCTGGTTGGTAAGTAAACATTGTATTGCATTAAAAATTTCGTTGGCGTCATCCGGGTTAACAAGGCATGCTGCAGCACCTGCAACTTCTGGCATCGCAGAAGTATTGGAAGTGATGACCGGTGTTCCGCAGGCCATGGCTTCTACCAGCGGCATTCCAAATCCTTCTTTGTAAGAAGGATAAAGAAAAACTTCCGCCATATTATATAAACAGGGAAGATCGCCGGCAACAAGATAGTCAAGAATCTTAATATTATTGATCAGCTCCGGGGCACCGATCTCGTTTAATAATTTCTGAATAAATTCATGAGTGGTACTGGTGATCACAAGCGGTAATGCGCCTGAAATTTTTTCAGTATAAATTTTATGCGCTTTTAAAACACCCAGTGTATTTTTTCTTGGAGCAGTATTACCAAAATGCAGCAGGAATTTTTCGGGCAGCTGATGTTTGGTTTTTACCTCATTTATTTTTTGTTGATCGTTCACCGGTGCGAATTGTGGATTGACACCATTATAAACCACCTGTATTTTATCTTCGGATAATTTTAAGCGTTTTGCAATATTCTTTTTTTCATATTCCGAAACGGTGATGATCATCTTTGCTTTTTTGGCAACCTTCGGTACAATATAACGGCGGTAAAGATTACCAAAGTTCTGATAAGATGATCCTGAAAAATTTACTGACTCCAGATAAATGAGATCGTGTATAGTGATCACCATTGGTATTTTACAAAACAACGGAGCTGTATTGGCAGTACAATGAAGCAACTGAACTTTATTTTTTTTTGCAGCCCTGGGCAGATTAAACTGTTCCCAGGTGGGAAAGGATTTTGCGGTCATTTGCTCCACCTTCAGGTTTGAAGACGGTTTGATACATTCATCATCTTCATCTTTTCTTGCGAATAAGATATATTGATTCTGCTGATCCATTTGCTGCAGCTGGCGGATTATTTCCAGCGCAACGATTTCCATACCATGCTTTTTCCGGCGAAAGAGCCGTTGTGCTTCTATGCCAATGGTCATTTGGGTTAAAATTTTTGATGGGTTTCCCCTGCTCAGTCTGAAAGATAGTTATAAAATCTTTTTAAAATCAACATGGTTAATAAGGATAAATTTAAAGCGGGATATATATTGGATAACGGTCACACGACTGAATATTTGGAACCTGTTAAGTTCCAGGAAGCCCCTCTGAGATATGCTTTCAGGTGTTTGAACTGCCGGCTGAATAAAAATTTAATGATGGCTTTGGGCATTGCAAAAAAAATAAAAAATAACGCAAACACCAGGAACTGCCATGCATTGGTATTGCGGCGCATGTATAAGATTCTGTTACGGGTGAGATAATAAATTTTAAGTGTACTGGTTTTACCAACAGACATTGATTCTTTGTGAAATATCAATCCCTTTGCCTGGTAATAAATATGGTATCCTGCTTTTAAGATTCTGCTGCTCCAATCCCACTCTTCATAATACAGGAAAAATTTTTCGGGAAACATGCCTACTTTATCAATCACTTCTTTTTTAACCATCATGGCGCAACCGTGTGCACCAAAAGTGTAGCCGCCTGTATCATACTGGCCATTATCTTTTTCATTGGTACCAACTGCAGTGGTACGGCCGGTAAGAATATTCATTTTATTAAAACCGGCATACTGAATGACCAAAGGATCTGAAAAGAAACGGATCTTCGGGCAGGTGACACCGATAGAAGGGTCTGTAAGAAAGGGTTCAAGTAAAAGATCGAGTAAGTCAGGGGTAACTTCGGTATCGTTGTTTACAATAAATATATAATCGCCTTTGGCCTGCCGCATACCGAAGTTATTTCCGGCGGCAAAGCCAAGATTTTTATCGCTGCGCAGCACTTTTGTTTTAGGAATATGAAGTGCATTGATGCGTTCAGTCGGATCAATATCAGAATTCATATCACACACCAGTATTTCGTAGTGCTGATAATTAAGTTTTTTGGTACTTTCTAAAAACTCGCAGGTAACATCCGTATAGTTCCAGTTGAGTGTGACAATAGATACCAGCGGACCATTATCAGTCTGCAGATTATTCATCCCTGATTGGTTATGCGATCAAAAAATTAAACGTTGGTTTTTTGAATGAGTGCGGTAGGAGTCTGCAGCATGATTTTAAGATCGCCTTTTATGCTGCGTGTGCGTGCATAATTAATATCAAGTGCGATTCTTTCTTCAGTGCTCATGTCTTCCTTACCTCTTTTTGAAATCTGCCATAGACCGGTAATGCCTGCAGGCGCCATAAAACGTTCTGCCCATTCGTCGGTTGTTAATGCAGTTGCTTCATATAAAGGTAAAGGTCTGTTTCCAACAATGCTCATGTCACCTTTCAATACATTGAACAATTGTGGAAGCTCATCCAGGCTGGTATTGCGTAAAAAGGCACCCACTTTTGTAATGCGTGGGTCATTCTTTACTTTAAAAAAAGCGGGACCATTATCTGTAGAAACATACATGTTTGACTTAGCGAGTTCTTCCAGTTTTTTATCCGCATCCACGATCATGGTCCGGAATTTATAGAACTTGAAGATCTTAAAACCTTTGCCGGCTCTTTTGGCAAAATAAAATACCGGGCCTTTTGATTCAAGCCTGATAGCGAGTGCAATCAAAGCATACAATGGCAGGAAAAATATAATTGCACCAAGGGACAAGGATACATCCACTGTTCTTTTTACAATGCATTTGCCATAAGAACTGAATTCTTTACTTTCTTTCTGGCTGAAACTTCCATCATCATTGCGGTGAGTAAGTGAATGCGCTACTTTTTTAAGAAACTTGGCTTTGATGTGAAGTCTGCCATAAGTAGCAGTCAGGTTTACAACATCATCCACCAGTTTGAGTTTGTAGAGTTCTTTTATTTCATCCGCTTTTAAAGCAGTTTCATTGTAAATCACCGGAATGATGGTATCAAAACTTTGTTTGAGCCATAATTTAAAAGCAGTTAATTCTTTATAATTTAAGGCTGTGTCTAAAATGATCAGTTCGGGAAGACCCTGTTCAAGAATTGCTGAATTCTTCAACAGTTCTTTTGCGTCGCTGAATCCGGCTGCCTGTAAATATTTGCTGAAGAAAGAATGGTATTCCCTGATATTATCTTCAGGGGCTCCGATATATAAGAATTCGCTTCTCAGGTTTAATACGCCTGGGCTATCTGTAATAGATTCTGTGTAAGTAGCAGTACTGGTTGTCATACATTCAGTTTAAAAGGTAAAAGCAATGGTTTTGCCGAAGCAATTGTGGTTAAAATCCTGTTACGCAGTTTTTCTTAGAATATATTCAGATTGATGAAATTCCTTTTTTTAGGAGCCAGTTCTTTAGAGTCGCCGTGTGTGAGCTCACGCACTTTGTCTGCTAAAAAAACAGGATCAAAAGGTTTTTTCATAAAGATGGAGGCACCCAGTTCGATGGTTTCGTTTTTGAGGTTTTCATCTCCGGAATTGGATAATACTACGGTCGGAATATTTTTCAGATAAGAACTGGTGGCAATATGCTCCAGTAATTTAAAATTATCAGATGTAGTATCCGGGATATCAAGGATAATCAGATCGTGTTTATTATAGGTATGCAGTCTATGCA
>JBDUCW010000008.1:0-65273 GCA_040003235.1 Ferruginibacter sp.
CTTGAAAATCTAAGTACCTTCGGTCCTTGATTTTCTACGGCTGAGCTACCGCACCTTATTTAATTCTATCCATTGAACCAATCCCGATATCGTTCCTCATCGGGACCTTGAAAATCTAAGTACCTTCGGTCCTTGATTTTCTACGGCTGAGCTACCGCACCATCCATCTTCCTACAAAAAACAAGTAAATGCTGATTGTTGAAACGGGCAGCAAAAATAGGAGATTATCTTTAAAAAACCGCCGCTTACTTAAAATTGTTGTTCCTGAATAAAGTAAATTACTAATTGCGGCCTGACCAGGACTTAGCGCCTTTGCGTAAAATATTTATTGATGTTCTGAATGCAGAAATACAAGCGTTGCTTAAAAATTTCTCTCATCTATATAAATTAAAATTTATGAAAAGAATCATCCTGATGATCGCCAGCATGAATGCAATTATGCTGCAGGCGCAGAATGTAGGCATCGGTACTATCACACCCGCAGCAAGACTGGACGTAAGCGGACTGAATAACTGGAACCTTTCTGCAACGGAAGGTGATATGCGGGTAGGCAATAATGCTTACCGGATCAAATTTGGTGTAGCGCTCGATGGCGGCGGTGCCGGCTCTTCTTCCATTATGCAGTATGGCCAGCCCGGTGGTTACAATGTACTCAACCTCGGCGCGCAAGGGAATAATATTATCCAGCTCAATGGTGGTTCTAACAGGGCCGGCATTGGTACCGATAACCCGCAGGGCAAACTGGAGATCAGTGGAAACGGTAGCAGCAGCGAACCGCAGCTGCTGCTAACGCAAACGAATAGTGCTGATTATTCAAGACTGCGGATGAATAGCAGTGGCAGCAGGTATTGGGATGTTGCCGCTATCAGCGGCGCTTCAACAGCTGCCGATAGAATGTATTTTTATAATAGTGGCACTGGCGGTGTACTCACCCTTACCGGCGATAAAAAAGTAGGCATTGACAATTCTAATCCTAATGCACCGCTTGCCTTTGCACCTGCATTGGGAAAGAAGATCACGCTCTATCCGGGTGCCACCGGCGATGTGGGTTTTGGCGTTGGCGGTAACCGGTTACAGATCTTTTCAGACAATCCCAATGCGGATGTGGCCATTGGTTATGACGCAGCAGGAACATTCAATGAACGCTTTGCTTTTAAACCCAATGGCGCACTGGCAGTGAATGGTAACCTGGGTTCGGCGGGACAATTATTATCTTCCAATGGGTCCGGCGCAGCCAGCTGGATAAATGTAAAGCCAAGCTTTTATTCGTTTAAACAAAACGACTATCAACTGTCAATGCCCGCCAACAGTAACTCTCCCGGAGAATCCACTGGGTGGTATACTATGGGCGGTCTGCACAATCAGCCCATTGTTTTGAATCAGCAGAGCAGTGTGAGCATTATGCTTAAGTTGCCCGTAGATAATCCCAGCAATACTTTCGGGGGTAACGGCACTTCGGCAATTTATCTTGGTTTGTACGATCCTTCCAATAACTATATTGAATTTGACATTTCTTATCTGTATATCGGCGATGGCAATCTCAATGATGGGATTGTATTTAATACCAAGGTGAATTTACCTCCGGGCACTTATCATACACACGTGAAGGTTAGAAGGTTTGGTGGAGACGATGTGGCTACCGGCAGTTACTACACCGGGCTGGATATAGGCACACTGACGGTGCAGATTTTTCCGGAGTAATTAGTTGAAGATGTGGAAATGTGGAGATGTGAAAAAGAGCTCAGCGCTCAAAGCTCTCAACTCATAACTTATAACGCTCAGCTCCTGTCATGAAATCTTATCTTTAGTAAAACAATTTTTATGAAGCTAAAGATACCCCTGGCAATATTGCTGCTGACCGGCAGCATGCATGTACATTCACAGGTAGCAGTAAATACCAGCGGTGCAACGGCCGATACCAGTGCCATACTTGATGTGAAAAGCAGTATCAAGGGCATGCTCATCCCAAGGATGACACAAACAGAAATGGGAAATATTCCCGGACCTGCAACTGGTTTGTTAGTGTATCAAACAAGTCCTAATCCCGGTATCTATTATAATTCCGGAACACCCGCAGTGCCTGGCTGGGTAGTTCTTCAAAGCAGTGCTACAGGCGGCTGGCAGACAAATGGAACAGCCCTGTATTATAACAGCGGCAATATCGGGATAGGTATTTCATCTCCCTCAAAAGCGATACATATTTTTCAGTCTTTACCCACGCAGGTTGGTTTGCAGATAGATAATACTTCAACCGATCCGGCCTCCGGTGAGGGTATCAGTTTTAAAGATGAAACAGCTGCGTTTGCAGGACTCATGACAACCGACGCGGCCTCTGCAACCGGCGCCGCATTGTTGTTATATAACAACCGGACTGGCGGACAACTTCGGTTCAACACTGCCGGCGTTACCAGAATGTATATTGCCAACAATGGTACAGTTGGTATCGGTACCAATTTTACTACGCCGCAATCCATATTGCATGTAAAAGGGGTGGAGTGGGGCACTAATTCCGTGTTGCTGGAAAATACAAGTCCCAGTATTGTTGGGCCGACCCTTAGCTTTAAGGGACCAGGTGGTCAATACGATATTATTGGTTCCACCGGCAGTGGCGCCAGTACAGGAACAGGTTATTTCGGGATCTGGGATAATACCGGATCGCAGTACCGGTTTGTGATTGCACCTGGTGGAAATATCGGTATTGGCACGGTGAGTCCATTGTCCAGTGCGAAGCTGCATTTGGAATCTTCTCTTAGTTATACCCTTTACGTAAAAAACAATACGACCAACACAAGCAACTGGGGAATTTACAGCAGTTGTTTGAATGGACCCGGTTTCGGCATTGGTATCAGGGCCGAAGGTAGCTACACGGGTGTGGCTGGTGAGGCAGATGGCGGCAATTATACCGGAACTATTTACGGCGTATCCGGTACGGCTCAAAAAAACGTAGCATCGGGAACTGCTTACGGTATATATGGTCTTGCTTTTGGTGCCGCAACCAACTATGCAGGTTACTTTGCCGGCAATGTGCATGTGAATGGCACCCTCAGTAAATCGGCAGGTACTTTTAAGATCGATCATCCGCAGGATCCGGAAAACAAATACCTGGTACATAGTTTTGTAGAAAGTCCGGACATGATGAATGTGTACAATGGCAATATCATTACCGGCAGTGATGGTAAAGCAACTGTAACGCTGCCCACTTATTTTGAAGCGGAGAATATCGATTTTAAATACCAGCTCACCGTGATCGGGCAGTTTGCCCAGGCAATTGTTGCAAAAGAAATAGCGCAGAACAGTTTTATTATTGAAACCAGCAAGCCCAATGTAAAAGTAAGCTGGATGGTAACGGGTGTGCGCAACGACCGGTTTGCGCAACGCAACCGCGTGGTGCCCGAAGTAGCAAAACTTCCTGAAGACCGGGGTAAGTATTTAAATCCAGATGTGTATGATCTTCCGGCGGAGCGTGCGATCAATCCGGCGCCAAAGGCGGGGAAGCATTAAATTATGCGTTCTGCCCTTGTACTTGCATACAATTTTACTCATCCGGTTGATGATTTCTACAGATCTATGTTCATTTCGAAGAAGAATGAACCCGTTTCAGTATGGCATTAACCTTGGTTTTAAGTCTGTCTAAAATTATTATTATGACAGTTACAAAACAAGACGAAGCACTTGCTCCAAAAGGCGCAAAGCATGATGATCAGCCAGAAACCGATACCGGCGAAGGCAGCGGAAGGGATATGCTGGAAGATGATGATGAAAACGACAGCGATGCGGATGATGACATCGAAAATGATGAAGAAGATGATAAGGAAGAAGACGATGATCAGAACACACCGAAAACCGATGAATAAGTTTTCACGCAAAGGCGCAAAGATGCAAAGACGCGGTATGAATTTTATCTTTTATCCGCGACTTTGCGTCTTCGCGGTAAAGTTTGCTGTAGCTGACTAATACTTTTGGGGATCTCTAAAAACCATCCTTTTCCCTCTTTGGGAGAGCCCGCCCGGATGACCTGTCGGACGGGGAATTAAAGGTGAGGTCAAAACAAAAGATAGGTTTTTAGAGATGCCCTTTCGAGATACTTTCCTGATACTGCTGAAGTGCAACTCCCCTGCTTTACATCTGCTTCTCCCCTTAGCATGTGATATTTGTAATACTCCCCTGATACTCTTCTCATAATGTAGCGATACTGTTTTTTCAAACTACTTACCAATTTAAATGAGGAAAAATCCTGAATTGTTTTATTAAACTTATAATTAAAATTGGCAATGATATAGATGTTTACACTACAATTTAGAATTTAATCTTAAATAATATAACTTTGATCTGCAGCAGTACTGCGCCTAATGACGTAGTGCCCACTTTTTGTAGAGGCACGCTAATAGTTTTATTCATTTTTCTGTAACTAGAAGGTCGCTATGCAAGTAGCGGTGACCCAAAGTGACGTCACTAAAGGCCCACAAAAGAAAAAATGAACAAAAAAATACAGAGATGGATCGAGGCGGCCATCAGAATCGCCCCATGGGTTGACTTATTAATGCGTCTTGTATCAGTAGCGGAATATGTCTTGCAACACCGCTAAGGTATAACCGGGGTGTACTGCACCCCGGTTTTTGTAGGAACAACTATTTATCTTTTTTAGGTGGCGAAGTTTTTAAAAGTATCTTAAGTTTCTGATCAAAACTACTCTGATCTTCTGAAGTTGTGTTTTCCTTCGGTTGATGATAACCTTTTATTTCATTCATGTCATAAAATGTTTGAAAGACATCATAAGGATTTGCACCAGTTTTTATCCATTCTACTACAGCATTAAAAGCGTCTATTAAAAACGGCCCTATATAAGTCATTCTACCATCTTGACCTCTAATACCGTCTTCCTTTATTTCAAAGCCACGATTTAAAAAAAGATTTTTTTCATCATAAATTAGTTGCCTCAATTTTTTATTCGATTTTCCTCCAGGAAGATTATCCATCAACAATCTTCTTATACCATAATACAATCTATAGGACTCTTCCGGGTTAGCAGTATCTTTCAATTTTGAAGAATCGAAACCAAAGTCTATATCTTCATCTCCTAAGTCGCCGCCTAAGTCCAAATCTATTTGCTGGCTTGTATGTTGTTTTGCTCTTTCAGTAAGTTTTTTTATTTCATCCAGAATTTCTTCTCTGGATAGTTCCGTCTTCCTTTTTGCCTTTGACATATTGTTGTAATTTAAGAGTTGTTAGGTACTAATATTTTATTTGCTTTGTCAATCTCATGATAAATAGTTTCTTTATCCCATGGGTGCGTTCGCACCACCTGAATTGCCTTATCAGACTTACCAAAATAGTGATTAAAAGATGCGTAATAATTTTTACCTTTTTCATTTTCCTCGTAGCAATAAAAAGAATAAATAATGCTCGGATGCACTTTTAATTTTTCAGCGTAATCATTGACCATTGTAGGCATCTTTATTAAATGCTTTATATAAGCTAAGTTCTCTTTTGGGAAAAGCATTTCACGGGCAAAGTAGTCTGCTAAATCCTCCCTGAATAGATAAAGTTCGCTTTGTTCTTCCCCCGTTAAATGGTAAGTCAGCTTTTTTAATTCAGTGAAATCGTAAATAACATGATATAATTCATGCAAGAGCGCGAACCATAAAGTCGGATAGTTTTTATTAAAATCCGTTATCACAATGCAAGGTTTATTATTAATTGCAAACGTGCCGCCTCTTACTTGGGTTTTAGACAGGTAAGTTTGCACAATAACTGTAACGCCCACATTGTATAACGCCTGCAATACCGATAAAAATCCTTTCTCCTCATATCTTGTATAGGGACGTATTTTAGGGATTATAGCAAGCAATTTTTCGACTTCAAAATCATTTGGATTTTCTCTTTTTTGAAACTGAAACATTGCAGAACGAACCCATAATTCCCTCATTTTATCATTGGAAAGATTTTTAGTCCGGCTAAACAAAACGCCGCCAACTTCGTTGCTGTATTCAAAGATTGTATTTAAACAAAAAAAGCTTTTAATTCTTTCTTCGATACTTTCAAAATCAGATATATTTTCAATGAACCCAATCTTTTTTAAAGATTTTAAATCAAAAGTAGAAAGGATATAATTTGCCTTTCTGGCACTTTCTAATTCTTTTATTTTTTCAGGTTTTAGGGATGCTACATATATTTGCGACATTTCTTCAATGCCTACTCCTAAAAATTGACCAAGCTTAAGCACTAAATAAAAATCAACATCGTGAAGATTATTGTCTTCTATGTTTTTAATTATGCGATCAAAAGTACTTTTCGGAATACTTAAGATATTAGCCAGTTGTAAATTTGAAATTTCTAAAGCTTTTTGCTTTTCATCAATCGTCTCAAATAAGGATTTTCCAGTTGTGGTTTGAAGGAGATTATATATCTCCAACATAATATCTTCCTTTTGATTTCCCATTTTTGGTTATGTTTTATAAGCTAAGATAAGCGTATAATAGCATAATTTCCCAAAAATGGGAAACTTATTTTATGAGCTCAGAATAGGTGAGTCTTTTTCCAGCAATTGCACTTAATATTAAATCAAACCTTCCTTGTGTGTTTAAATCCCTTGTATTAAATCTTAAAGTAAATTCGTCAACATAGCTTTGTAAATGTTCAACGCTGCACCAATGATAAATACCGTCGATGCCTCTTTTTAAATGGCTCCAAAAGTTTTCTATCCCGTTGGTGTGTGCCATTCCGTTTACATATTCCTTTGCGCTGTGATTAACAGTAAGGTGAGTATAATCGTTTTTCAAATCTTTATAGCCCGGAAATTCGTCTGTCATTACAGTAGTATCATTTTCTACTACGTTGTGAATGATCGGAAGCAATGTTGCTTTATGCCTGTCAGGAACTACAACAGCAATCACATTACCATTTCTTTCACGCATTCCTAATACTGGTGTTTGTTCGTGCAATGTACCGCCCGTTACAGGGTCTTTTGTTTTCTTATTTGCGTGTTTGTTTTTTGCTTTGCCACCCATAAAAGACTCGTCAATTTCTACAACGTTGGATAAAGTATTTTGAAAATTAGGATGATCAAACGCATAACGTAAACGATGTAAAAGGAACCATGCAGATTTTTGAGTTACTGAAATATCCTTTGCAAGCTGGTGGCTGCTGATGCCTTTTTTGTGTGAACTGAAAACGTATAAGGCAAGGAACCATTTTTGTAAAGGAATTTTAGTGTTGTCGAATATTGTACCTGTACGAACATTAAAGTATTTCCCGGTTGATTTGCACTTGTATTTATTACCTGCACATTTATATACCTTTGATTCAGCATCAAAAGGAGAAACAACATTACCATTCCATTGCAGTCTTTCTAAATGATCGATACAGCTTTGTTCTGTAGGGAAGGCTTTAAGAAGGTCGAATATGCTTTTAAATTCTGGTATCATTCTTTACGTTTGTGGTGTAAAGATATGCTCAATAATTTAAACTTCCAAATCTTTTGGTGTAAAATTGTATATCATTGCCTTAAAATTGTAATATTAATATTCAGTTCTCAAGCCAGACAAACGGATCCGCCTCTACCCTGTTTTCACGGCTGCTTAAATCCAGCTATCCTGATTGCCGAAAACCAAGCAGCAACATCGTTCCATTATTATTTTACCTTAACAATTTAACCCATGGCAAGACAACCTAATGACAATGCAACTTTTCACATTGGTATCACGATGGCTGGCGCAGGTTCCGCCGGTTGTTATACTTCCGGTGTTATGGATTATATTTTTGAAGCGCTTCAATTGTGGGAGCAGGCAGCCAGCCGTAACCTTGCCGGCTATGAAGAATTTTATGACTTGATACCGCAGCACAATGTAATGATCGATGTAATGGGCGGTACATCTGCCGGCGGCATCACGACACTAATGTCAGCACTGTATGCTTTGAACGGAAATATTAATCCTGTCACAGATCCGACGGCGATCAACGGAAAGAAAGACAATATTTTTTACGATACATGGGTACGTCTGGATGATGACGATGATGACGGCGGCGGGAAAAAAACGCTCGAAAAAGCATGGGAATTAAGCGATCTGGATGATGATAAATTTGTGTCGCTGATCAACAGCAAAGTAATTGATGATGTAGCTGAAAGAGCGCTTGCAGTTAGTGGGGACTTTATTCAGAAAGTGGCAGCATTGCCTTCCTACATTTCTAAAGATCTGGATATACTGCAGGTACATACATCACTCCGCGGTATTCCGCTGGCGATTGATTTTCCATCGCCCATTACCAATCAATCGGCGCAGAACAGTAATCCATCACACAATAGTTTTGAGCATTTTATTGTTTCACATTATAAGCTGAATAATGGCAATCCTGTAATGGACAAAGGATTTTTGTGGATGAATCCTTATGATCAAAGCTGCATGCACCGGATGAAACAGACTACCAAGGCCACGGGAGCATTTCCTGTAGGAATAAAGTTCAGAAATTTTGACCAGGAAATTTTTACAGATGAATATATTCAGTGTGTTACCGAGCGCACCGTTTTCAACCGCGTTGGCAGAAAGAAAAACCAGCATATCAACTGGGACAAGTTTCCAAAACCATTCAATTTTGTGACCATTGATGGCGGCGCTGTAAACAACGAACCCTTTGGCGAAGTGATGGGCATTTTGCGCAACCGGTATCATCAGTGTTATGAAAATGGCTACGCGAAATATGGTATTATTATGATCGACCCATTTCCGGATGAAGTGGATACCAACAAAACATACACAGCACAGGATGATCTTTTTAGTGTAATTCCGGCCATCATCGGCACGTTGTACGAACAGTCAAAAGTGAAAAAAGATGATCTGGTAGAAGCTGCGGAACATCCTTATTTCAGGGGCGAAATATTTCCGCGCAGGTGGAATGATGGCGAGAAAGATCCATACCCCATTGCATCCGCATCCGTTGGCGCATTCGGCGGATTTCTGAATAAAGAGTTCCGGCATTATGACTTTTTCCTGGGACGGGACAATGCAAAAAATTACCTGCGTTATTTTTTTTCCTTTGAATATACAGTGGATGAAACGCAACCGGAGAAAAGCATCATTCATCCTATTCATAATTGCTGGACTCCGGCCATGGTAGAGCTTTTTAAAATAACCGGCAAAGACGGAAAAACTTATCTGCCCATCATACCGGATATGAATATCCTGAAAGAGATCAATCATGCACAGGAAAAAGCTGATCCCTTTGAATATTCAGTAAAAGACAAACCTTTGTATGACCCGGTTGCCCTTTTTGAAATGCGCGAGCAGATGAATGAAAGATTTGCCAGGATACTGGATATTGTAAAAAAGAAAAAGAAAGAAAAAGATGCGCAGGGTAAATACAAAGAAACCGGCCGATGGATGGAAGTTTACTATCATAAAAATCTGGCCAAAAGAATTGCAGGCTGGTTTACAGATAAGCTCTTAAACCTTGGATTTATTTTATTTAAACAAGGCATTGCCAGGAATATTTCTGAGCTGACGGTGCGTTGGATATTGTCTGATCTTGAAAAACGGAATTTGCTGAAGAAAAAACCGAAGGAATAATTGTGTTGAATGTAATTTTTTGTACCGTAAGGCAATGTCATTAAATTAACCGCTACGCGGATTATCAATAAAGTATATGGCAAAGATTTTTGTATCACATAGCGTCAAGGATGAGGAACTGGTTAACCGGTACATCACATTTTTGAAAGTTCAGCATGAAATATTTATCGACAACGCGCTGCTGAATGCCCAAAGTAATATGCAGGAAACATTGATGAAGGCACAGGCCGATGCGGATGGTACACTTGTGTTTCTGACTGCGAATGCGGGAAACTCCCGGCATGTGAACAGTGAAATCGGTCTCGCCCGTTCGTATTACGACCATAACAAAAAGTTTTTGATTGTTATGAAAAAAGCGAACGTGAATGTGCCCTACGTGATCGCCGACATGCCTGTATATGAACTGGAAGAAAACAATATTGAAGAGAGTATTAAAACTATTAATAAAGCAATTGAAGAAAATCAGCTTACACAAAGGAATCAATCAGCCAAAGCAACTGAAAAAGTATCGGACTTCAGTGCTGACGGGATTGCAAGAATGTTCCGCCAGTTTCTGATTGACCGTCCACATAAAACAAATACGAAAAAGCAAGACTGGATATTATTTCCCAACACAGAAAGAAGTAGTAATGCATCCCTGGTATTTGACACTAAGAATCAATTTGAATTTGCCATGAAGGATTATAGGTTCAGGCTTAATTTTATCTGGAAGGGAGCCAGTTATCAGCAATTCGATTGCCTTACACTTGAATCGCTTAACCTTGATCAACAGCTTGCCAAATTAGATATCCGACCGCAGCCCCCGCTACAGGACGGAAGACAGATCGCTGACCTGGTTGAAATTCCAGATGTTGCCTGGTATAATTTTTTTAGTCGGATCACAGCATATTTAAAAAATGCCGGTGCAGATGATACGGTGCATATGATATTCGATGGTGCCGATTTTCCTGGTGACAAATTTGTTTCCGATTTGCTTAATTGGGCCGGTTTAAGAGAAGAAGCGCAAAAGTCTGTTATCGGCCAAAAAAGAAATGCGCCAAACCAACCTGTCAACATCGATCCGATACCGGACCCCATTACGAAAAATAAAAATGCAGACCCAGACCCTTCCGGCAAAATTACTTCAGCCTCCGGCTATTGGCTGTTGAAAATTTACGGCGATGATTGGGAACTGGCCAGCTTTGATGACGGTTCCGTGGGACATTTTAATTCTACTTTCAACTCTTTTGAAAAACGTCCTGATTATAATTTCTTTGAAAAGGTAAAGCCGGGCGATAAAGGCGTTGCGTATGATTATTCTTCGGCCACAGGCATTGTTTTCTTTTTTGAAATAATACAGGGCCTGCATCCGGATGAAAAACGCGAGGAGATCATTACATTTAAAATTGAACCCTTACAACAACGGATAGCGCTGGAGGTATTTACAGCATACATTGATTTTACAACAGACCTCGGTCGGGAATCGATACGCAAACTTTTCCCTTTACCGGTAGCAGCTTTTGAAGCCATCGTGAATAACGTTGCAGCAATACAGCCCGAAGTAACGGTGACCTATGTCCCAAATAAAGTAAAACTCTCCACCGTATTTGCCGACAATGCCAAAGACCCCGAAGATGAACTTGGTTTTACCGGCGATATCAATGCGTTGGCTTCCGTGATCGCATATAAGGAAGTAACGCCGCCGCTGGCCATTGGTTTATTTGGCAACTGGGGCAGCGGCAAGAGTTTCTTTATGAATAAACTTCAACTGGCCATTAACGACCTGGCAAAGGATACAACCAACCGCTTTTGCAAAAAAGTACTGCAGATCAATTTTAATTCATGGCATTATTCCGACAGTAATCTCTGGGCCAGCCTGATCACAAAAATATTTGAAGACCTGGAAATCTATGGTGCTAAAAAGCCCGACGAATTAAAAGAACTGTATGATAAACTGAATTCCACTACAGAGCTGTTGGCAGAAACAACTGTAGAAAAAACCAGGATAGATAAGGAGATCGGAGCGCTGCAGGAGCAACAAAAGATTTTGAATGATAAAGTGCAAAAGCAATCTGACAACCTTGATAGTCTCAGCCTGCCGGAGATTCTGAAAGGGTTGATGCAGAGCACAACGGTGCAGCAGGAATTTGATAAGCTGAAGAAAGATTATGCATTTCTGAACCTTACAGAATATGACAGCATTAATGACGATCTGAGAAAGTTAGATGACTTTACAGAAAAGAGCAGCCAGTCATTTAAACTTTTTATATCATTTCTGAAAGGAAAAAAATGGATGGCGGTGCTACTGTTACTGTTACTTACCGCGGCCATTGCGGGGTTAAGTACTCATGCCGGGTTTTTTAAACAATACCTCGGCGATTACAAAGGTTTGATCGTTTTGATCAGCGGCCTCATGGCAACCTTTGTGCAGTTTATGCAGCCTGCCATAAAAATAGTGAATGATGCTTTTGCAAGACTGACCAAACTGAACAGATCGGTAGAGGATCTGAAAGTAAATGCCAAGGCCAAATTTATCAACCAACAGGAAGACCTGAGTAAACGCCTGTCTGATGCAACGAAGGCTGCTGATAATGTGCAGCAGCAGATTGAACTGTTGAAAGTGCAGCAACAGAAACTGCAAAGCGACATTGATGAGATCAGCTCCGGTAAAAAGATCATCCGTTTTATAGAGAGCCGGGTTAGTGATCAACGTTATATCAACAGTCTTGGAATTATATCCTGGGTGCGCAAAGATTTTGACCAGCTGAATGAACTGCTGGTGCAGCAACGGACTGCCCAGGCACAGGCAAAGAAGAACGCACCAAAACCGATTGCCTTTGAACTGGAACGGATTATTTTATACATCGACGATCTTGACCGCTGCAATGAAACGATTGTGGTAAAAGTGCTGGAAGCCATGCACCTGTTACTGGCTTATCCGTTGTTTGTAGTAGTAGTGGGCGTGGACCCAAGATGGATGCACAATGCGTTGAACCTGCAGTATTCAAAACTGCTCGCAGGCAATACGAACAATGCCGATCCTGCTCATTCACCGTTGGTTTCAGAAAGCGGACATCCTGCTACCAGTTACGATTACCTGGAGAAAATATTTCAGATACCATTTGCACTGAAACCAATCGATGCGACCGGAAAGGCGGATCTGATCAGGAGTCAGTTTGAAGTGAGTAAGGTTGATAAAGTTGACGAGGTTGATAAAGCTGATAAAAATATTGAAGTACAATCTGAAAACAAAGCGAATATTGAGGCCAATAAAGAATCCGGCAGATCAACGGAAGAAGCAGCAGGTATTCAACTTGATGTAGCAACGGGCCAACCAATCAGGTTGGATGAATTGTTAAAGCAGCCTGAAACAATTAAAGAAGATGAAAGCACAAATGCAAAAACAGATCCTGCAACGTTGGAAGTGTCGGCCGAAGAAATTGAATTTATGCAGTCGATCAGTTTTATGATCGGCGAATCACCGCGTACCATCAAGCGCTATATCAACATGTACCGCATCATCCGCACGCATAGCCAGTTTAAAACAGAAGCTGCTGATCCAATGAAATATTATATGGCGGCAATCATTCTGTTGGCTGTAATTACCGGTTTGCCTGAAGCTGCTGCAGCTTTTTTTGAAGCATTGCGCAGTGAAAATAAGCACCACAATTTCCAAAGCTTCCTGAAAAAATATGCAGACGAAACAAATCCCAAACCCGATGGCAGATTCTGGTTACTGGCCAATAATGTTGAGATCAAAAAACTGAAACAATCTGCGTTATTGAAAACAATGACCGCCGATCATTTTCAATGCAATATGGAACTGGTGGGAAGATTTTCGTTCAGGAATATTTAGAGACGTAGTAGCGCTGCTTATTGAACGCTGAAAAAAAAGATTTTCATGATAAGGTGGATTTATAAAATCACTTATTAAGAATCAGCATTAAATCAGCCCTTAAAATAAAAGTACGTTTATGATCGGTTATGATTTAAAAAAGGAATGAATTCATCCGCGATATTATACCGGTATATGTATTCGTCTGGCCACTCGAAGCTTGCGATAATCAGAAGTTTGCAAATCAGTGGCCTGACGATTAATATTGGTGCGGACAGCAACTATGGGTAAAAAAACCGCAAAGAAATTCGTCTGGCCACTCGAAGTGAATAAAATTTTAGAGAGATTAAATCAGTGGCCTGACGATTAAGATATTAATGCGGACATTAATCATAGGAAGCAAAATAAGATTGATTTTTCACGCAAAGGCGCAATGGAGCAAAGCCGCAAAGAAATTCGTCTGGCCACTCGAAGCCTATGAGGTTTGAAGTTTGCAAATCAGTGGCCTGACGATTAATATTGGTGCGGACAGCAACCATGGGTAAAAAGATCGCAAATAAATTCGTCTGACCACTCGAAGTGAATAAAATTTTAGAGTGATCAATCAGTGGCCTGACGATTAAGATTGGTGCGGACATCAATCATGGGAAGCAAAATAAGATTGATTTTTTCACGCAAAGGCGCAATGATGCAAGGGCGCAAATAATTCGTCTGGCCACTCGAAGCCTATGAGGTTTGAAGTTTTCAAATCAGTGGCCTGACGATTAAAACAAATGGTTGGTGAGGACACCAACCAAGGGGAAAAAACCTTTTATGAATTTATAGACTAACAACTTCAAATTTGGAACATAATCAGCAGCGGGGTTGCGCCGGACGAAGTATGGTAATTTGTTTAGAAGGCCGGCGAAAACCCCGCAGGGACAAAAACCTGAATTAAATACAGGCTTTGATTTTACGCTTGCCAACCATTTGTATGGGAGGAAGCCAACGTGACTGCCATATTTTGCCATACCTTCCTGATACTGCCGGGGCGCAACTCCCCAGCTTTACCTCTGCTCTCATTCGTATATCCGGTATAACCCTGCTGATGACATTGAAAAAGTTCTTAATGAGAAAGGAATAATTAACCTTCCAGCCATTTATGACCTGAAAATTGAAGGTCATGCGTTTGTTGAATTTTTAAATAGTCAAGGCAAAAGCCAGACTGAAAAAGCCAAAATGAACAGCAGTAAAATCGGTATCTCCAGCATTAATGGAATGCTGATAGTCAAGGATAATCCATCTTCATCCGATGCTGCCGCAGCAGCAGCTGGCCATAGAAGTGCCTGTAAACTGCCCCTCACCTGCTTTTTCCAATCTTTTCTCAGCATCTTCTTTGGCCCGTAATGCATCCTTCACGGGGTTTTTCCGACAGGTTCAGACCTCCGGGACTGATCTTATATCCTGAAAACTTAACGTGTTTTGCACTCAGAAAGACCAAATGAGGGGCGTTTGCGACAAAAAAAATAAAATATTTTCGAAAAAGTGTGATCGGTTTTGAGGGGAATTAAAAATCGAACACAGAAAATGTGATCGGATTTGAGGGGGGTTAAAAATCGAACACAGAAAGCGTGACGCGATTTGCGGAGGTGTAAAATGCGTCACGCTTTTTTTAAAAAACCGTTGATAGAAAAATAAATAATGGAAACACATTAAAAATACCGGAAAAACTAAATATCAGCCAACGGGTGCTGGCCGGGCGCCTCAAAACAACCCGGAGCCAGATCGCGAAGGCCGAACGTTGTGAGCGTTAGCCGGCTCGAAGAGATAATTAAGGATTTTTGAAGCACTGTTTGATACGGAA
The DNA here is from genome assembly GCA_040003235.1 of Ferruginibacter sp. Taxonomy (GTDB): domain Bacteria; phylum Bacteroidota; class Bacteroidia; order Chitinophagales; family Chitinophagaceae; genus Ferruginibacter. The sequence continues at coordinate 15,218 of JBDUCW010000008.1, forward strand.
TAGTGGCAAAGGGGTTGAATAATTATCAGCTTCATTCTTAAGGGGATCTTTAAAAACTTATATTTTTGATTAGACCTGCGCTTTAATTAAAAGGAAATTTAAAGTTTTTTAGAGATGTCATTAAATCAGGCATTCGCTATTTTTTGGATAATTGGAAAAGCCCTGAGGGCTTTTTTAGTTTAAGGAGTCTGCTTGTTTCAAAAGCAAGTATAAATACCTGTTGCGCGAGGATTACATCATAAATAAATGAGGAAAAAACGTTTAATGATGTATATTGAAGACTATTTAACCCGGATGCCTAAGAAAATGCGATTACTTAACTAAACCTGTATGGCATTCAACGAAGATTCACGAGTAAAAATTCCGGCTCTCCTTCACTTAACCCGCCTCGGATATAAGTATGTTTCAAGAAAAGATCATCAACTCCGTAATGAAGAGTCTAATATTTTTCCAAGCATATTCAAGGCGAGCCTAACTAAAATTAATCCTTCGGCGACTGATGCGGAATTAGAAAGACTTCTGGAAGAAATAACCTTGAAACTTGATTATGACGATTTAGGTCGTGATTTCTACAAGGCTCTCACCGCCACATCTGGTATTAAGCTTATTGATTTTAAAAACTTTCAAAATAACAGCTTACATGTAACTACAGAGTTGACTTGTAAAAATGGAGATGAAGAGTTTCGTCCGGATATAACGGTTTTAATAAATGGGATGCCGCTGGTTTTTATTGAAGTGAAGAAACCAAATAATAAAGAAGGAGTTTTAGCTGAGAGAACTCGTATTAATAAGCGGTACCAAAATAGAAAATTTAAACGCTTTGCTAACATTACCCAATTAATGATCTTTTCCAATAATATGGAATATGAAGATGGCGTAATAGAGCCGATACAAGGAGCTTACTATGCTACATCGGCATATAAAGATTTGCATTTTAATTATTTCAGGGAAGAAGAAAACTTAAACCTCACGTACCTCTTGGCGAAGGAAGATGACGAAATAGAAAATGAAATTTTAAAGGATAACAATGTTTCTGTAATTAAACATAATCCGGAATTTATAACCAACAAACATTATCATTCTCCAACTAACCGGATACTAACTTCCTTATTAAATAAAGACCGCTTGGCTTTTATACTTAACTATGCTATTACCTATGTACAGGAAGACAGCAATGGAGTTAAAGAAATACAAAAGCATATAATGCGTTACCCTCAATTATTTGCCACTAAAGCAATTGAGCAAAAGCTAAATGATGGAGTAAGAAAAGGAATTATCTGGCATACACAAGGTTCTGGGAAAACAGCGCTCGCTTTTTACAATGTAAAATTTTTGACAGATTATTATCAGAAAAGGAATATTATCCCTAAGTTTTACTTTGTGGTAGATCGGATTGATCTTGCAATTCAAGCTGCGACAGAATTTACTAATCGTGATTTAAAGGTGTTAATGGTAGATTCTAAAAGCGATTTTGTAAAGGATATCAAGACTATTGCTGCAATTCATAATGCCAGTGGACAGGCAGAGATTTCAGTTGTCAATATTCAAAAGTTTAGTGAGGATGCGGTTGCAGTTGCAGATGTAAATTATGATATCAATACCCAGCGAATATATTTTTTAGATGAAGCTCACCGCTCCTATAATCCTAAAGGAAATTATTTAGCTAATCTTATTAACTCAGATAAGCAAGCCATAAAAATTGCTTTAACGGGCACTCCTTTACTAAAGCAGGTTGTAAAAGATTTCGATACTAAAGTTTTGTTCGGCGATTATATCCACAAATATTACTATAACCGCTCTATTTCCGATGGATACACTCTTCGTTTAATAAGAGAGGGCATTGATACAACCTATAAAATGCAGATGAAGGCAATACTGGATCAAATCAATGTATTGCAGGGTGACATTAAAAAGAAACTGGTGTATGCTCATCCCAAATATGTAGAACCATTGTTAGATTATATTGTAGAAGATCTTCAAAAATTCCGTGGCGCTGAAGGTGACTCTTCTTTGGGGGGCTTGGTTGTATGCGATTCTTCTGAGCAAGCTGAAATGCTATTTACGCTATTTGAAAAACGTTTTGGTGTACAAGAAACCAAGGTCGCTAATTTGGTGATGGAGACAATGGCAGCAGAAGATATTCCAACTTATGGTGCTAAGAAAAAACTATTAACTGCAGCATTAATTCTGCATGATGTAAATGACAAAACAATTCGTAAAGACCTGATTGATGCTTATAAAAAAGGAAAGATTGATATCCTTTTTGTATTTAATATGCTGCTTACTGGTTTTGATGCCAAACGATTAAAAAAACTATACCTGACCAGAATTATAAAAGATCACAATCTATTGCAAACTCTTACCAGAGTAAATAGGCCATATAAAAAATACCAGTTCGGATACGTGGTTGATTTCGCTGACATCACCTCAGCTTTTGACCGCACGAACCGGATGTACTTTGATGAATTACAGGCTGAATTAGGTGATGAAATGGAGAGTTATAGTATGTTGTTTAAATCCGAAGAAGAAATCAACTCTGATATTTCGGCTATCAAAGAAACACTCTTCTACTATGACACTCTCAATGCTGAAATATTTAATCAACAGATCAGTGAGATAAAAGATAAAAAAGTATTGCTTGATATTTTAAAAGCGCTAACAAATGCTAAAGAGCTAAAAAATATTATACGCCTGCAAGGTAATGACGAGCTGTTGGAAAAACTTGATTTCTATAAACTCAATCAGTTATTAAATGTTGCTCAGGGGCAATTGGATAAGCTGAACCAGTTAGATGCATTGCAGAATGATTCTGAAGCTGCCAACCTAATTAATACTGCGTTGGAAGACATTATTTTTATGTTTACTAAGATATCTGAAAATGAATTAGTAATCGCAGACGAGTTGAGAAACCAACTTCGAAAAACCAGAGAGGCATTGCAAAATAATTTCGATCAGCAAGATCCGCACTTTATTTCTTTGAAGGAAGAGTTAGAACGAATTTTCAAAAAGAAAAATCTCGATGAAGTAACTCAGGAAGAAATGAAAGAGAACATAATTTTATTGAAAGCGATGTATGATAAAGTAAAAGAGCTGAATCGTAAAAACGATTTATTGAAAGCCAAATATGAGCAAGATGAAAAATATGTACGTATTCACAAACGGCTTACTGCAAAAGGAAGCTTGTCAATTAAAGAAATGCAGTTATATGAAGCTTTAAAAGTTATTAAAAAAACTACTGACGAACAATTGGTGCGTAACAGCCGTTTAACAGAAACTGAAAGTTATTTCAGCGACTACCTCCTTCAAGTGGTAGTAAAAGAATTAAAGCAGGAACAGAAAATGAATCTTGATTTTGCAACAGCTAAATCAATTAATAACCTAATAGTAAATGAATACCTGGATCAATATAAAGGTAAGCGCGCATGACAACACATATCAATTTTATCAACCAGACCAAGTCACTTATCGACAATCTGAAAGCCGTTTGCGCCAATTACGGTTTGGGCAATGACGGTAATGAATTCAAGATTATCACGCAGGTTTTTCTATACAAATTCATGAACGACAAGTTTCGCTATGAAGCAAAAAAGCATGACCCCAAGCTTGCCAAAGCAAAGAACTTTCAGGAAGGACTGGAAAAAATGACGTCTGATAACTATGAATTTTTAATGGCAGGTATTGGGCCCGATGTACCAAAACTGTACCCGCAGGAAATGATATCGCATTTATACAATAATCAGAACCAAGATGATTTTGCAGTATTATTTGATAATACACTCCGAAGTATTAGTATTAACAACACCGAAATATTTTCAGTTAAATCGGCCAGTGGCGCGAAGGATAAAATGTTTGATGAACTAAGCCAGTATATTTCTGATGCTTCACAACGAGACGCTTTTTGCAAAGCGCTTATCAACAAATTATTTGAGTTCAGTTTTGAAAATATGTTTGGTGAGAAATATGATTTCTTTGCCACTATTTTTGAATACCTGATTAAAGATTATAACACGGATAGTGGAGGAAAATATGCTGAATATTATACGCCTCACGCAGTCGCAAGAATCATGGCAGCTATTATGGTGCCCAAGCCAGTAAAAGGCGTTACCTGTTATGATCCAAGTGCTGGATCCGGAACCTTACTTATGAATCTGGCACATGCTATTGGTGAAGAAAATTGCAGTATTTATTCAGAAGATATTTCGCAAAAATCTTCTAATATGTTGCGATTGAATTTGGTGCTCAACAATCTCGCACACAGCATACCTCATATCATTAAGACAAATACAATATCAGAGCCGTTCTACTTGAAACAGAAATTCGATTTTATTGTTTCTAATCCTCCATTTAAACTGGATTTTTCTGACTTCAGAAGTAACCTCGAGAAAGATGCTTTTAAAGAACGCTTTTTTGCCGGCATACCAAAAGTGCCCGCCAACAAAAAAGGAGGCATGGCTATCTACCTGATGTTTATACAGCATATAATGTACAGCCTTAGCAAAACCGGCAAGGCGGCAGTAGTAGTGCCTACCGGTTTTATTACTGCACAAAGCGGTATAGAAAAAACAATAAGGGAGCAACTGGTAGAACGAGGCTGGCTAAGAGGCGTGGTAAGCATGCCCAGTAATATTTTTGCCAGCACCGGTACCAATGTGAGTGTATTGTTTATGGATAGGCAGGCGGATAACAAACATATTGTATTGGTCGATGCAAGCAAATTGGGCGATATCATTAAGGACGGAAAAAATCAACGTACAGTATTAAAACCTGAAGAAGAGCAACGCATTATCTCTGCAATGAATGAAAAGAAAGCGGAAGATGATTTTAGCGTGGTGATAAATGCTGATGATATACGAAGCAAAAATTACAGCTATAGCGCCGGACAATACTTTGAAGTAAAGATTGAATACGTAGATATAACTACCAAAGAATTTGCGGATAAAATGAAAAGCTACCAAAATAATTTGCAGGAATACTTTGCTGAAAGTGTAAAATTGGAAAATCAAATTTTGCAACAGCTGAACAAGTTTAGTTTATGACACGGTATACCCTACGAGATTTATTTTTGATAAAAAATGGAAAAGACCATAAACACTTAGGGCATGGCGAAATACCCGTACTCGGTAGTGGAGGTATAATGAGATATGCCGATAAAGCCCTTTTTGAAAGCGCGAGTATTTTACTTCCTAGAAAAGGTTCGTTATCAAATATCCAGTATATAGACCAGCCCTTTTGGACAGTTGATACATTATATTATACAATTGTCAATCAAAAATTAGCAAACACCTATTACCTCTACAATCTTTTAAAAATTCTTGATCTAAGTAGTCTGAATTCAGGTACGGGAGTGCCCAGTATGACTTTTGATGCATATTATGATTTGGAAATCTTATTGCCGCAATTATCTGTCCAGCGAAAAATAGCCAGCGCCCTTTATACTTTAGATAACAAAATAGAACTCAACAACCGCATCAATACCGAGTTAGAGGTCATGGCAAAAACAATTTATGATTACTGGTTTGTGCAGTTTGATTTCCCCGATAAAAAAGGTAAGCCTTATAAATCATCCGGCGGCAAAATGGTTTATAGCGAAGTATTAAAAAGGCAAATACCAAAGGGATGGCTGTCGAAAAATCTGGAAGATTTTATTGCAGCCGACAAAAATGGCGATTGGGGAAAAGACGAATCCGAAGGCAATTATACAACCAAAGTTGAATGTATTCGTGGTACAGATATAAATGGAATAAATGGTAAAGGCGAAGTAAAAGCTCCATTAAGATTTATACTTGAGAAAAATGAAGGGAAAATTTTAACGGCAAATGATTTGGTTATTGAAATTTCTGGTGGAAGTCCTATCCAGTCAACAGGTCGCCTAGCTTGTATAACTAGCGAAGCTATTGAGCGTTTTAAGAATCCGTTAATTTGTTCAAATTTCTGCAAGGCTGTTTCTCTCAAAAATGAAAATGCCTTGTTTTATTTTGTCTGCTCTTGGAATAGGGCATACGATAATGGTATTTTTTTCGGGTTTGAAGGAAAAACAAGCGGTATAAAAAACTTGTTATTTGATACACTCGTTTCCCATTATTATATTCCCCAGCCCGACAATGAAATACTAAAGGAGTTCCAAAATAAGCTACTGTTATTTGAAAAGCAGAAACAGAAAAATCTAAAACAAAATCAAGAACTCGCTTCCTTGCGCGATTGGCTCTTACCAATGCTAATGAACGGGCAGGTGAGTGTGGGCAAAGACGATGAGCACGTAGGGGAAGTTTTGGCTGTCGCAGTAGATGCTATTGCACACGATCGTAAAACAATGCAACTGCCTATTCCTAAGAACAAAACAATTTTTGCAAAACAGGTTTTAGCCGGAAGAATAGTTTCTCTTTTTAAGGAGGATAAAAATTTCACCCATATTAAATTTCAAAAGCTGCAGTTTTTAGCAGAGCATATTGGAGAAGCGGATTTAGCGCTCAATTATTATTTTCAGTCAGCAGGACCTTATGATAATATATTCATGCATACTGTTTTCAATAGCTTCAAAAAATCAAAATGGTTTGATGAAAGAAGTTACAAGTTTGTCGCTTTGGAAAAACAAGATCAGATTGAAAAATATTACCAAGACTATTTCAAGCCAATAGAAAATAGGCTGGAAAAGTTATTTAATTCCCTTAAAAATAAAACTGAGGCAGAGTCAGAAATTATTGCGACGATGTACGCAGTGTGGAATAATAGGCTAATATTAAAACAACCCATATCAGAACAATTGTTGGAAGAGGATTTTTATAATTGGAGCAGTAGAAAAAGCCAATACAAGAAAAGGCAATTACTAGAAGCAATAAATTGGTTAAAGAAAAATGGATTCGAACCTAAGGGATTTGGGAATGAAATAAAACGGGCGAAAAAAGTAAAATAGATATCTAGCCATAAAACTTTCGTGATAATGACGATCGAAGAACTTAAATTATGTATAACTTTTTTTAGACGTCTAAATATTGATGTTGTAGATATTACTACACCTGCCGACGCATCCAACCAAAACAAAGTTGTTTTGGCGGAATATATTTTTGATGGGCGAAAATTTAAAACTAGACCTTTATACTACAAAGAAGTATCTGGATTAGATAATGTTAGAAATATAGACCGACTTCACAAATATTTTGGCGACAAAGTATTTTGGCTTGATATACAAAAACATGATTGGCCTAAACCTAGTGGAGAAAGTGATTTAGATCATTTAGTAGTTAATGGCATTATGCAAGAGGGTGATGAAAATTTTAAAGAGCTTTTATTACAACTTGCAAATAATCAACAATCAGGATTTATCCAGAAAATTACTCGTGATGGAAGATCCGGGCAATACTACCATAACCTAGAAAATAACAATCATTGGCATGATTTAGTCCTATTCATTAAAGAAGCGATTGCAAAAAAAGGGCGCAATGTTGAAAAGGAATTCTTCCAGCATCTAATTTTTAATTGGGATAAGGGTAAGAGAACTTCATTAAATTTAGAAGAACCCTACAAGATTGTTACTGACTTATACAAAAACCTTCAAAATATTCAGCCAGATATGAACTTTGCTTCAATAGAATCCTTACTTCGATATAAGAAACAAATTATCCTACAAGGCCCGCCAGGAACTGGTAAGACAAAATTAGCGAAAGAACTCGCCGCGGCATTAACTGGGATAGCACAAGTTTCTTCTAAACATTCAGAAATTACTGACCATGATATTGTGGTTTCATTATCCAACGTACATAAGATAAGGACTGTAGCAGGAAATGTCCAATACGAAATAATAAACGTAGATATTGAGGACAAGACTGTGCTTTTAAAAAAATCAACTGAATCTAACGCATTTACTACTTTTTCTAAAATCAAGGAATTTTATCAAAACAAATTCTGGGAAAGTAACATCGCTAACAATGACGACCGTCGTGCAGCTGCGATAGCGAAATATATATTTGACAATCGCATAACCAAACAAATCCTTCAAAACTCTGAACAATTTAAGTTGATACAATTCCACCCAAGTTATTCATATGAAGATTTTGTTCGAGGCATAGTTGCCAAGCCAAATGATAATGGCTCTGGAATATTATACGTTGCAGAAAATAAAACTATAGCAACCTTTGCAGAGGCAGCCAAAAAAAATCAGGAAGATGCAAACAAAGGTATAGAACAAATCAGCGACGAAGTAATTTTTGCCAGTCAATTAGAACAATTCTCGGAAAATGTGAGAGATGAAATTGATAGAACCGGCGAGTTTAAAATTGGTGAAGATACAAGTGCTAAAATTGTCGGATTACTAACTGATGCTTTTATTTATTCTTTTGATAAAAGACGAGATATAAAATATACATTATTATTTTCCGATCTAAAGGCGATTAATTCCCAGCCGATGGATATTGCGAGAAGCATTGATGTTCGAGATATAGAACAACACTTGAGCATGAAGGGTAAATATCCATATTACTTTCGGGTGTACAATTTGATAAAAGGAATTTCGTCTCCCTACAAGTTACCTCTTGTTGAAAATAAGGAATTTAAAAATTATGTTTTAATTATAGATGAAATTAATAGAGCCAATCTTTCTTCAGTTTTGGGCGAATTAATTTATGCGCTTGAATATCGCAGCGAAGAAGTGGAAAGTATGTATGAGGTAAGTGGGAGCAATAAACTCGTGTTGCCCCCAAATCTTTACATAATCGGCACTATGAACACTGCCGATCGTAGTGTCGGTCATATAGATTATGCCATTCGTCGCCGCTTTGCATTTGTTTCGGTGGAACCTAAAGATTTAACTGCAGAATTAGGAGCAGCATTTCACAAAAGTTTGTTTGATCAAGTGGCTGCACTTTTTAACCATGAAATGAACCTGTCTCAAGAATTTGACTCTAAAGATGTGCAATTAGGTCATTCATATTTCATTGATAAGAAAGATGAAGGAGGCTCAATGGATATCCGTCTGGAATATGAAATAAAACCAATTTTGTTAGAGTACGTAAAAGACGGAGTTTTAGTAGGCGATAACATTGTTAATAAGATTAAGTCATTAACTGTCTAGATGAAAGAAGAGTGGATTTTATATATTTCCGAACAACACGATAATGAGCCAATATCAGATGCTCTTGTAATTCCTTTCTTAAGGTCTATGGAGCAAGGAACTGTGTACGAAGCTACATTTCGGTCTAACCCAAAAATGCACTGCTTCAAAATAGCTAAAAGACAGGAGGGCTGGTTTTCCTACAGTAATTATTTTGTTGGGGTGGATTGGTTGGTGCCAGGCGATGCAGCAGTGTACGTAGAGCCGAAATTAAATAAAGAAAAAGAGCAGGTGGATTTTTTGGGCATGTTGATACAAAGTTTTGAGGCCCCTGAAAATTTAAATGAGTTGGAGGGTCTGTTCCAAGTTGACTACGACAAACCGTGGATTGCGATTCCCGAACAGAAAGACCTGCTGTCGCCAATTTTGATTGTACAGTTTTTAAAATTGGTGCAAGCAATCGTGCGCAAAGGATTAAAAAAATCCTATTACCGGGTTACAGAGAATTTAAACAGCAGGATTAAAGGAAAGATTTTAGTGGCACAGCAAATTAAAGCGAATATTGTAAAGAACAGACTTACTAAGACTATCTGCAACTATCAGGAATACGGGATCAATACCACGGAAAACCAGTTCCTAAAGCTAGTGCTTGAGTTTGTATCTTCTTACCTTAATCAGAAAGGACAGTTTTTCAGCGGCGACCAGAGCCTTCAGTTGCGAAATATTCTCTATTATTGTTTGCCTGCTTTTGAAAGAGTTGACACTCTGGGGCAAACACATACTGTGTTAGATATAAAGAACAATGTATTCTTTAGGGAGTACAAAGAGGCGATAAGAATTGGCGGGTATATTTTAAAACGATTTTCTTTCAACATCAATAAAACGGGCCAAAGTCAAACCTCAACGCCACCTTTCTGGATAGATATGAGTAAGCTATTTGAGTTGTATGTTTTTGGAAAACTAAAGAAGCTATTTCCCGAGCCCAAAGCAGTAACCTATCATGACCGGTTTTTGGGTAACAAAGAAACAGATATATTAATAAAAGCTGCAGAAAAAAAATGCGTAGTAGATTGCAAATACAAACCTTCTTATCATAATGGCAGTCCTTCTCTTGAAGATAAGAGGCAGGTAGTTGGATATACTAGATTGAAAGCTATTTATGATAAATTAGAAATAGATTATAATAAGGTGATAAAGGCTTTAATAATTTATTCTAATCAAAAATGCTCCGATGAGATTGACAAAGAAAAAATGTTTGACGACGAAAATAAAATAAACGAATATATTGAATTTTATAAAGTAGGTATTAAGTTGCCACAACTGCCACCCTTACAAATAAATTCGATCCTAATTAAATAAGTACCATTACCTCATGTACTCCCTCATCGGCGATATACACGGTCATTGCGACACATTAAAACTGCTGCTCAGCAAAATGGGCTTTGCTGAAATTGATGGCGTGTGGCAACATCCAACAAGCAAAGCAATTTTTGTGGGTGATTATGTTGATCGCGGTCCGCAAATTAAAGAGACGCTGGAGTTAGTAAAAGCGATGGTAGATGCAGGTTCGGCCATTGCGTTGATGGGCAATCATGAATATAATGCCGTGGCTTATGCGAGTAAAGATGCAGAAGGAAATTATCTGCGGTCGCACAATGCGGTGCACAATAAACAGCACCAGGCAACGCTGGATCAGTTTGCTGCTTATCCCAATGAATGGCAGATGTATTTGCAATGGTTTCGCAGCCTGCCTTTGTTCCTGGAACTGGATGGCCTACGAGCTGTGCATGCCTGTTGGGACCAGCAACATATTGACTGGCTGAAAGCACACAACTATTTTATACTGACGGAAGATTTGTTACAAGCCTCAAATGATAAAAATTCAATCGCTTATACAGTCATCGAAGAAACTTTAAAAGGCAAGGAATTTAATATTCCTGAAGCCTACACCTGGTTTGATAAAGATGGCCATGCCCAAACTGCTAACCGCATTAAGTGGTGGGCGCAGCAACGCGGTAATTATAATGAGTTGTTGTTTAGTTGTCCCCCGGCGTTACAAGCTTTAACCTTTCCGGATGATCTTGTTTTTGAAGTCTATCCTGCCGATGCGCCGCCGGTATTTGTTGGTCATTATTGGTTGGAAGATAAATATCCGGTGATACAATCTGCTAATGCTGCGTGCCTGGATTACAGTGTTGCTAAAGAAGGGTTGTTGGTAGGTTATCAATGGGATGGCGAGCAGGAGTTGAGGAATGAGAAATTTGTGTATGTGAGATGATGTGCTGATTTGGTAATTTGGTGATGTGCTGATGTTGCTATGCCATGAATTATGACGGATAGTCAAATCTGTTTTTTTTAACCAGGTGAAACCAGGTTTCTTTACCACCGCTTTTCAATCCCACAAAACGTTCCTATGGAACGATAGTACATTTGTCTATGTTTGGTTACCGACAAGATGTGCCGGGGGCACAAGATGATATGCTGATTCAGCAATATGCTGCTGTGCTAATTTGCTAATCTGCCTGCCGGGAGTTCATGGCCACTGATTTGGTGGGATGCTGATCTGCTGCATTTGGACACTACTACACCAGGCCAACAACGGCGAAACTGCTGCATAAAAACCCTTTTGCAGAGCTGGCCTCTATCATGTGGATAAGCTGCTAATGTGATTTTCGTTTTAGTTGATAATCAGATGAATATGTTTTTTAAGTTTGAAAAATAGTTTACAAATTGTAAACTTTGTAAACTAAATCCGAATTTAGTTTACATTTGTAAAATGAATGTTTACTAAAAAGAAAAACTATGCCGGTAGGAAGAATGATTAGGCAACCGGAAGGGTATACTGCTTTTATACCTGATGCTTTCCCGGTAAAACAATTACTGGAGTTTCCGGCAGATCTGATAGCGAAAGCTGCGAAAGCTGAAAGGCTCATTGGTAAACTTGATGGCATTACGCACGTATTACCGGACGCTGATTTCTTTTTGAGCATGTATGTTATAAAAGATGCTACCAGTTCAGCGCAGATTGAAGGTACAAGAGCCACCATGATGGATGCATTGGAAATGAATGCCGGGGTAAATGTAAAGGATACAGATGCGGATGATATACTGTTCTATATAAAAGCGCTGGCATATGGAACCAAAAGACTCAATAATTTTCCCTTTTCCTTACGCTTTTTAAGAGAATTACATAAGGAACTGATGACAGGGGCAAGATCAAGTCATTTTTCTGATCCGGGATCATTTAGAAAATCGCAAAATTGGATAGGCGGAACCACTTTGCAAAATGCTTCATTTATTCCACCACCAGTAGATGCCATGAATAATGCATTAGCTGATTTTGAAAAATTCATACACGACACGACGCTGATGCCGGTACTTCAGGCTGGGATATTACATGCCCAGTTTGAGACTATTCACCCGTTTCTGGATGGCAACGGTAGAACGGGAAGATTATTAATAACGCTGTTTCTTTTTGAAAGAGCTGTTTTAGAAAAGCCTGTTTTGTTTTTAAGCAGTTTTTTTAAAAAACATCAACAATTATATTACGATAAGCTCAATGCTTATCATCATAATAAAACAACAGAATGGCTTCATTTTTTTTTAGATGGAGTAATTGAAACTGCGGACCAAAGTATTGCTGCCTCTAAAAAAATAACTACACTACGGGAAGAGGACATGAGAAAAATTCAGGCACTTGGTAAGAGAGAAGCAACCAGCGGCGTTTTGTTTTTGCAGGAATTATTTAAAAGCCCAATTGTCACGGGTACAAAAGTAGCCGATACTATGAAATTTACCAGGGCAGGTGCCGGAAAATTAATTGAACGGTTTGTTGGCTTAGGTATTTTAAAACAATTAGATGAAAACAGTAAATGGGGTAAAACTTATATTTATAGAAAATATGTAAATATATTCAGTGAATAAAAATTGATGAGCAATAATAATTCTTAAAATACCCCCACACCATATTTTCGATCACATCGCAGGCTCGTCCTCTTTATTCGTGCATTCCTGCCTACCAGCAGGCAGGCGTGGCTAATTATCTTTGACCACGCAGGACGACGGGCAGAATAAATTTTCCTTCGCCTTCATCCGCATGCATTTCTTTACATTGTATTTATTTTTTGTTACTGTAATAATTTGTTACGCTATTGGTACTAATTATATAAAGCAACTGCTGTTATGATGTTAGCCGAACGGGAGCGTATTTTTAAGGACTGGCTTAGTGAGCACAAGGCGCTTATTTTTAAAGTGGTCAGGGCTTATGCGTTTACGGCTATTGACCGGGACGATCTTTTCCAGGAGATCACAATGCAGGTCTGGCATTCTATACCAACGTTCAGGCAGGAGGCTGCTGTCAGCACGTGGATGTACCGCATCGCATTGAACACTGCTATCAAATGGACAAAGAAAGAACGGAAACATAACCACGCAGCAACGCCTGAAAATGTTCAGCAGCTTTTAGTGGAAAATATTCATGCGCCTGATGAACGCTTAGTGTGGCTGTATGAAGAAATTCACCATCTTGACCCAATTGACCGCTCCCTTACTTTATTGCTGCTGGATAATTTCAGCTACAAAGAAATGGCTGTCATGTTAGGCATCAGTGAAAGCAATGTTGGGGTTAAGATCAACCGTATTAAAAAACAGCTTATTACAAAAATTAAAAAAAAGGATGACCATGGAATTTGATGAACTTAAAAAAGTATGGGACGCTCAAAACAATGAGCCGCTCTACGGCTTTAACGAAACAGCATTGCACAACCGCATTCTTACAAAAAAGAAAAAGGGCATACACATTACCAACGTCAGCGAGTTTATAGGAATTGTTGTCAATGCAGCCTGCGGCAGTTTTATTTTCTGGCTTAATTATTTTAGCCACAAAGGCAATGTGTTTATGTATTGTCTTGCTGCGTGGATATTGCTGACTGCACTGTATTTATTTATCGGCAGAGCCCGGAGGCTTAAGGCAGACCAGCATTTTGACCGCTCCATGCATGGCGACCTTGCTCATGCAATTGCTGTAGCAACCTACCAGGTACGTTTTTCTCAACTGATGCGCTGGAATATTTTGCCCATCGGAATATTTATCCTGCTGGGATTTTGGGATACGGGAAAATCTGTGTGGATTGTGGTGGGTACGATTTTATTTTTTATTGTTGTCAGTTATGCGTCAAGATGGGAACACAATATTTATAAAGCGAGGAAACGGGAGTTGGAAATATTACAAGTTAAGTTAGACAAATGATGTAACCTCATCCCCGGCCCTTCTCCTGAATGGAGAAGCCCGCCCGGATGACAGATCGGACGGGGGTGGGACGCACCAGCAAGATGAATAGTCATTAGGTCTTTTATTTTTGCAGATTAACTAGATACAAGAATAGGTTTAACAAAGTAGTTTACTCTATTCTCCAGGTGCCCTCTCCTTTAGGAGAGGGGTTGGGGTGAGGTTTCTTCGCTCCCTCTCCTTCAGGAGAGGGGTTGGGGTGAGGTTTCTTCGCGTTCCCTCTCCTTAGGAGAGGGGTTGGGGTGAGGTTTCTTCGCTCCCTCTCCTTCAGGAAAGGGGTTGGGGTGAGGTTTCTTCGTTCCCTCTCCTTAGGAGAGGGCTTGGGGTGAGGTTTATTCGTTCCCTCTCCTTCAGGAGAGGGGTTGGGGTGAGGTTTCTTCGCTCCCTCTCCTTCAGGAGAGGGCTTAGGGTGAGGTAATAATTCCTTAACCTTTTGTTCTCTTCCACTTAACACAGCTTTTGCCAAACTGATTTTTCTTTGCTGCTGTAAATGAAAATTTATTTACATCCCTGTAAATCTCCAATATAATATTCTCAACGAATATTATCTGACTGCAAAAACTGTTCTTTCATCCAAACTATAATTGATGCTCATGAGGCAAAGTATAACTGCATGCACTATTGCGAATACAAAAAAGATATTGATCAGCGGATTATTTGTGTTGGCTGCGATGTTCAGCTTTGCACAGCAACGCACGATCAGCGGCACCGTGAAAAATGCAGACGGCACTCCGATTGAAAAAGCTTCAATAACAATTAAAGGCAATGGCACGGGCACTTCTACCAATAATGCGGGTGGTTGGTCTTTGTCTGTCAATGCTGAACAAACACTGGTATTTTCTGCTGTTGGTTTTATTTCCCAGGAAAGAAAAGTTGGTAACAGCACAACTCTCAATATTGAATTAAAGAACAGCAATACAGAACTGGAAAGTGTGGTGGTAACTGCGCTTGGTATTAAGCGTCAGGAACGTGCATTGGGTTATTCCACCACTACTGTTTCAGGAGAAGATCTCACGGGTGCTTTATCGGGTAACTGGACGGATGCTTTGTCTGGTAAAGTTGCGGGGTTGAATTTAGTACGTTCCAACAGCGGCCCTGCAGGTTCCAACAAAATAATATTGCGCGGTGAAAATAACCTGACCGGTAATAATGAAGCATTGATCGTTGTGGATGGTGTTGTCATCAACCAGGGAAGCGGCAGGCGTACTGAAGTTGGCGGCGAAACAGTGTACGGTACCGGTAGTGATAATATGCCCGCTGATTATGGTTCGGGAATAAATGATATCAATCCTGAAGACATTGAATCGGTGACTGTGCTGAAAGGTCCGGGTGCTGCTGCTTTGTATGGAGAACGTGCTGCAAATGGCGCGATCATCATCACTACTAAATCCGGCAATAAAAAGAAAAAAGGATTGGGCATTAATTTCAATTCCAATGCTTCTGTCGAAAGTATTAACCGCTGGCCTGATCTGCAGTATGAATACGGACAGGGTTTAGACGGCTCTCCTTATTATTCTTTCCTTGCATCACCGGATGGTGCCAGTACCAGTGCAACGAGTTCTGCTTATGGCCCAAGGTTTAACGGGCAATCATTTTACCAACTCGATCCAACCACACAGGCACAGGGAAAAACAAAAACTCCATGGATCGCTTATCCCAATAAGAACAGGGAATTCTTCAACACCGGTAATACCATCACCAATACCGTTAGTGTGGATGGCGGAACGGAAAAGACCAATGCAAGATTCTCTTTTACCAATGTAAACAACAACTGGATCATTCCGAATACAGGCTATAAGCGCAACAGCATTGCTTTGTCTGTGAACTCTGCTGTGAGTGACCGCCTCAGGATCTCTTCTAAAGTAAACTATACAAATAAGTCGAGCGACAACTTACCCGGTGCAGGTTACGGTAACCAGTCCATCATGTATTGGTATATTTTCTGGCAACCCAATGCCGACCTTGACTGGCTGAAAAACTATTGGGTGAATGGACTGCAGCAACGAAAAATATTTTATCCCTTCAGTTCTTTTCCGGAGAATCCTTATGCAGTGTCTTATGAATTCATCAACCGTTCTGTAAGAAATGCAGTCACCGGTAATGTGCAGGCAACTTATGATATTACAAAAGAGCTGAGCCTGCAGGTAAGAACATCACTGGATTTCAGTTATGAGCAACGGGCGCAGGAGCGTCCTTATGATGCGGGATCAAAATACCAGAAAGGAAGTTTCCGCACGCAGCACATTTTTTCACAGGAACTGAGTAGTGACTTTCTGTTGCGCTATGTAAAGAAAATAAACAAGGACTTTGATTTCTCAGCAACAGCAGGCGGCAGTGCTTTAAGAAATAATTATACAAAAGATGAACTGAGGGCTGATTCGCTGACTTACCCTGGTATTTATAAAACGGCCAATGCTGCGGGGCCATTGGTTACGTTGCCCTATTCCAGTAAATATTCCATCAATAGTTTTTATGGATTGATCACGACAGCGTACAAAAATTTTTTGTACCTCGATCTGACGGCGAGGCAGGATTGGAACAGCGTTCTCGCCACTCCAAGCCGTACAGAAAACGCTGGCTTCTTTTATCCTTCTGCCAATGCAAGTTTTGTTTTGTCGCAGGTAACAAAATTACCTGAGCTGATCAACTTCGCTAAAATACGTTTCTCTGCTTCCAGTGTCGGCAGCGGCGGAACCATTCCTTACAGAACAGAATATAATTATCAATCAGCAGGAAGTTTATACAATGGCGGCCTGCAGAATTCAGCAACACTTGCCAATCCGGATCTGAAACCACTGAATACAATTACTTACGAAACAGGTTTCAATGTACGCATGTTTAAAAACAGGCTGAATATTGATCTGTCTGTTTACAGCGGCAAGACAAAAAACCAGATACTTGACCGGATCATCGATCGTGCAGCAGGTTACACCAAGGCAGTCATTAATGCGGGACAGGTAGATAATAAGGGTTTGGAATTAAGCATCAGCGGCACAGTTCTTCAAACCAAAGGATTTAAATGGATGGGCACTGTTGTGTACTCAACAAACAGTAACAGGATCACGGCATTGGCGGATAGTTCTGTAGTGTTGCGCACCGGTCCGGTTGGTGGTGGACAGATCGTTGCGAAAGTCGGCGGCAGCATGGGCGACTTATATGGAAGAGGTTATGTGCGTGCGCCGGACGGACAGGTGGTATACGATGCCGTTACCGGCAATGCATTGATCTCGCAGGATGTGGTATATCTCGGCAACACCATCCCGAAAGGAAAGATTGGTTTTACAAACGAGTTTCAATACAAAAATTTCCGTTTGACCTGTCTCTTCGATGCACAGTGGGGTGCTGTAGCGCATTCACTCACCCATTACAAATTAGCAGAACAGGGTAAACTTACCGAGACACTACCGGGAAGGTATAATGGAATTATCGGTAATGGTGTGGTTAAAGATGCGAGCGGAAAATATATTACCAACACAACCATTGCAACCGACATCGATGAATACTATCGTTCGCACTACGGCATAGACAATGCAGAAGGCAGCACGTTCAGCACGGACTTTATCAAGTTCAGAGAATTGAGATTGGATTATAGTATTAATGCAAGACTGTTAAAGAAGATCGGTTTACAGAAAGTACAATTTGGTATCTATGGCCGCGACCTGTTTATCTGGTCACCATGGCCGGGCTTTGATCCTGAATTCGGTACCCTCAGCGGAACTGATATTGTACAGGGTTTTGAAGTGGGACAGTTTCCTTCGACAAGAACGATTGGTGTAAACCTCGTGGTGGGACTTTGATTCCTTGGTAGTTCTTAATAAACGGATTTGGAGATTTGGAAATTTGAAGATTTTTTCAACTTGATAAGTCTTTTGCATATTCAATAGTGCATTCAAACTTAAGGAATTTCCAAATTATCAAATCACCAAATCATCAAATCGACACAACATAATTATGAACACAAAACATACAACATCCCTGATCTTCTTATCAATCGCAATCCTGTTTGCGTCCTGTAAAAAGAATTTCACGGATATCAACACCGATCCGAATAATACGCCGAATGCATTACCACAGCAGTTGTTGCCGCCGGCATTGGTGGATGCGGTTGGTTATAATATGATGCGCAACCGGGATTTCAATAATGAACTGATGCAGGTGACGGTGAATATGACGGATGCGGAGGGCGCGGTGTTCAGGTACGACTATCATTCTAACTGGTCCGATTACCTGTACAATAATCTGTATTCCGAACTGACCAATTTTAAAGACGTTTATAAAACTGCAGCCACACCCTTGAATTATAATCCGTCGTACATGGGTATTTCGTTGATCTGCCAGACCTGGTTGTATGCTATTCTTACCGATACTTATGGTGATATTCCTTATTCGCAATCCAATGCTGCGAGAGATAATAATGTGTATGAACCGGTTTTTGATAAACAGAAAGACATTTATCTGAACATGTTTAAACAGCTGGATACGGCAAATGTTTTATTGAGCGCAGGCAAAGCGATTGTTGCTTCCAGTGATCCGGTGTATGCGGGCAATGTTGCAAAATGGCGGAAGTTTGGTAATTCACTTTACTTAAGATTGTTGTTGAGAATTTCCGGTAAGCCGGAAGTTACTCCCATGTGCGCTGCCAAAATAAAAACGATCGTGCAGGACAGTGCGGCATCTTATCCAATCATGGCCAGCAATGATGAATCAGCCATATTAAAATGGACAGGACAAGGTCCGTATTCATCACCTTATTTAAATGTGCGTGAACAGGATTTCAGGGCACCGGGCATTGCAAGTTTCTTTATTGATAAACTCGTGATATGGGGAGATCCGAGATTGGATATTCCGACTTATGGAAGCAATGGCATCAACCGCTGGGGCATTGCAACTTATCTTGGTGCTTTCCAGGGTGTGCCAAGCGGTTATACGCCCGGTTCTAATCCGGTGAAGAAATCATATTTCTATTCCAATACATCTACCAGCAGTTTAATGACAGAACCCATGACCGGTATGATGATGAATTATGCAGAGTTGAAATTCATTCTGGCAGAAGCAGCATTAAAAGGATGGATCAGCGGCACAGCAGAAAGTTATTATAATGATGGCGTGTTAAACAGCATCAAACTCTGGATACCAACATGGAGTGCCAACCTTACCTCTTATATGCTTGCGGCGGATATCAACTGGAAAGCGACCAATACATTCAATGATGGTATGGAGCAGATCCATTCACAGAAATATTATGCATTATTCCTGAATGATCTGCAGCAATGGTTTGAGTATCGCCGCACGGGTCATCCGGTATTGCCGATGGGAGCCGGATTAAAGAATGGTGGCGTAATGCCGGCGAGGATGACATACCCCGTGTATGTGCAATCAACCAATCCAACCAATTATCAATTGGCAGTGGCGGCACAGGGACCAGATATTATTTCAACAAAAGTGTGGTGGCAGAAGCCTTAGCGATGTGCTGTTTTTGCCGGGAAGGCGGTAAGCGCCTTAATTAAAATCTTACTTCCCGTCTAAACGTCTTACCGGCTGACAAACATAAAATATTATAATGATGAAATTTATAAAATACAGTTTATTACTTGCATTACTTTTTGTATTGGGTTGCAAGAAAACAAATTACCCGGGCGGTACCGTTAGTTCCTATATTTCTCTGTTTGACGTAAGAGATATTTACAAGAGCGGCGATGTGGTGCTTTCTGCAGACAACATGTTTGGCGCGGATAAAATTACCGGGGTTGTTGTCTCTGATCATTCGGGTAAGAATATGCCAACAGGATTTTTGGTGCTGGAAGACAACCGTCGTTTATCGCAGTTGCGGGGTATTGCAATTCCTATTGGTGCAGATGCTGCTAATTATGTTCCCGGTGATTCGCTTGTGGTAAAAGTTGCAGGCAAAACATTGAAGCGGCAGGATGGTGTGTTACAGATAACGGGTGTTACAACTGCTGATATTACTAAAGTTGCTTCGGGAATTGTGATCGTTCCACCGGCAGTAAAAGATAATGATCTTCGTAATGCGCCCAATAATTATGAAAGCACTCTGATCTCTGTTTTAAAAGTTGGGTTTGATGCTTCTTATCCTGCAGGAACAACTTATGCCGGCAGCAAAAAAGCAAATGACGGTTTTGGCAATATTATTCTTCATACAGAGCCCGCTGCGGTATTTGCCGGTAAGACATTGCCTTTTTCATCAAACTACACAGGTATCGTTTTTAATTTTTCTTCAGATACATTACCACAGTTATGGCCGAGGTTAAATACAGATATCACTATCCTGAGTGCCACCGCGCCAAAAATAGCACCGATCATTGTTACAGGATATTTAGTAGATCCTAATGGTTCGGATGCGAATTATGAATATGTGCAATGCATGGCAACAAAGAATATCGATTTTGCTGTAAATAATTATTCATTAGTAGCCACCAATAATGCAGGTGCTTCTACACCGACGGGTTTTCCAACGAATGGTTGGGCAACAGGTGATCTGAGGACTTATAAAATCAACATGACAGTCGGTACTGTTTCAAAAGGAGAATATTTTTATGTAGGTGCCAACAAAAATATCTGGGGACTTGGATCAACGGATATCAGTGCTTCCAAATGGATCAGTAAACAGTATTCAACAGTTGATGGCGACGGCTTTGGTACCAAGACTGCTAACCTCTTAGCAAACAGCGGTAATGCAGCCGGTATTGCGCTGTTTGATCTGACCGGCGTAACAGCAGATACGATTCCAGTTGATGTTGTTTTCTTTGGAGGAGCCGGCATGTTGTACGCAGCGCCTGACAAAGGATACAAGATCTGTAATAATGATTATTATGACCTGGTACATCCAACGACGCTGGCCAGTCAGCCTTATTTTACCATGGGTAGCAATACGGCCAAGCTTGCCTTTCCACCCGCGACTAAATTTTCTAAACTTGGTGGCACTTACAATATCACTACCGGCAGATGGACAAGTGCAAGAACGCTGACTGCAGTGGATCTAACGGCGACGTCTACTGTGGCGGTGATTGAAGGCGGAACTTTACTGGAGCAGTAAATACAGCCTCATCCCCGGCACTTCTCCTGAAGTGAGAAGCCCGCCCGGATGACAGATCGGACGGGGGTGGGACAGATCAGAAAAAGACAGGCATTAACTCTTTTATTTTTGCAGATTAGAATTATACGAAAGCAATTAAGCAAAATAGTTTACTTATCCTTCCAGTTCCCTCTCCTTAGGAGAGGGGTTGGGGTGAGGTTTCGAATTTCGAACAAGGAATATCAAACAAGGAAAGAGATAAAACTACCTGGTTCAGATATTTTGTATCTATCTTATAGAGACTTGCAAGATCAAAATCCAACATCACTCTTTGCCCCCTTATTATGTGAATCATCTTTTGAATTATTGATAGCTCCATATTTGTGTTTTCGGTTTTTATTAATAAACACAACAAGATAATTTCCGAGCATTATTTATCAGCGGAAAAAATGCAGTGCCATCAAAGTATCTAAACAGTCTTGTAATGTCCTTTACTCACTTTCGATGCATCGCCTGAAAAAAAATACCTGTCAGTGGGTATTTCGTCTTTCCCTACAGCTTATATCTTTATAAAAAAAAGGTATGAAAAAATTCCTCCTCAGCATGCTGATAATAGTAACGGTGGTTAGCGGGGTATTGGCGCAACCCGCATATACTGTTTTAAATAACGACGAAGAAGGCTGGCAGGGAGTTAATTTCCTGCACAATAAATTTGAAAAGCTGCGGCATAACAAATACCTGGATAAAAATTCTGACAATGGTAATCAAATGAACATGGATTTTTTACTTGCGGATATCATTGCATCAGGCTTAAGCAACGATGAACTTTCTTCAACGGCTACTGACATCGCAAGAAACTATATACTTACACTTAAAGGAAAGATACGCGGTACCGCCAACAAACTGGATGGGCTGATCAGGCTAAGAGGTGCGGGCAGTGATTATTATGCGGTTATCAGCTCGTCTGATTCTGCAGATTTTGTGAAGACCCTGGAATATGAATCAGCAGCCTATAAAACCTATGATTCATCACATGCCATATTTGTAAAGAAAAATCCTGCCGTTTTTAAAAACAGGTATAAGGATGAGCTCGCTTATTTTTTAACGCTGAATGAAAAGAAACGCAATCAGTATGTCAATGATTTCAGAGGAGCTAATCCAAACATGCGGATGATAATCAGGAAATTTATGCGGATTGATAATACGTATACACTTACTAAATCTAACTGGAATAATTTACCCTGTGCACTCATACAATCTTCACCTTATAAAAAAGAATCTGAGCCTGCCTTTTATAATTTAAATGTGAGGGGACCGGAATTTAAAAAGCAGGCAGAGGCTGCATTAACCGAAAATGGTTTTATTTTAAAAGATAATGAGTGGGTACGAACTGCGAAAAGCCCCGCTTATATTACCTGTGTGGCCACGGAGTTGATCGTAAATGATAATAATATCCTGGTTAAATTTTATTACGACAAATAAACAGGGGCCCCTGTCGGCCACGGATGGCACTGATACCACGGATTTTTTTGCCACGAATTGGCACGAATGATTTTTTGCCACTGATAGCACTGATGAACACGGACGATTTGCCACGAATGAATTCATCTCTAAATTTAATAAGTTAGCTATTCACTATTTACTCTTCCGCCTTTTTGCTTTCTGCAATATTTCATCAATATCTGCTCTGCTGTAATACAATTTTCTACCCAACCGGCTGTAAGGAATCACACCGAGCTGGCGCCAGTTCTGCAATGTGCGGAGGCTGATGTTGAGTTCATGGGATACATCTACATTGTCTAACCATAGATCTTTTAAGTCTGAGAAAGGTTGTTTACATTTTCAATCGGCTTCGTTACGAATTTTGGCAATCGTTTTTTCATGCTGTGTTTTTTAGATTTCGATGTCAGGTGCTACAAGAACAGAAAATATTTTTTGTCAGTAAGAGGGAGGAGGGGGATTAACATTTTTTTAGAAAACGGAACCGATGTGGAGATGTGGAGATGTGAAGATGTGAAGATGTGAAGATGTGAAGATGTGGAGATGTGAAGAACGATTTGGTGATTTGGTAATTTGGTGATGGAAGAATTTCTTGTGTTGTTGTGGGAATGAATTTGTAAGATTAATTCGTATGGGCACTTGAAGCGTGGAATAAATTGAAGTTTATAAATCAGTGGCCTGACGATTTCATAATATTTTTGAATTAAATTAGTGTCTCCAAATAACTCCTTCCTGTGCCCCTTCAGGGGTTAGGGGTGGGAGTAAACTTTATCTCATGTCATCCAGCATTTCAGAAGTCATTATACGCCTTACCGAAATAGTTGATAAAACTATTGCAGAAAATAATCGTGCTGGTTATTTTGCGGCGCTTTACCGCAAGGTGACGATGATGATCGCCGAAAAAATCAAAGCAGGTTACTTCGATGATAATATAAGAATGGAAAAGCTGGACGTGGTTTTTGCGAACCGTTATCTCGATGCATGGGATTGCAACAATGCCGGCAGTCCCTGCAGCAGTAGCTGGCAACTGGCTTTTGATACCTGCAAAAACTGGCAGCCCATGGTCATGCATCACCTGCTTTGCGGCATGAATGCTCATATCAGTCTGGACCTTGGTATTGCTGCTGCGGTTGTTTGTCCGGGTGATCAGATTGAAACCATCCACAATGATTTTAATAAGATCAATGCTTTGCTGAGCGACCTGGTGGCAGGCGTAAAGGCTGATCTGTACAGTATGTGGCCATTGAGCAAACTGATCAGTAAACTCCATACTGATAAACTTGAAAATGATATTGCCGGTTTCTCCATGAATATCGCCCGCGATGCTGCCTGGCAGGTGGCGCTGGCTTATGCGGCCTGTACTAACGGTGACGCACAGCAAAATTATATCACTGAACGGGATAAAGCTGTTACTGCTTTCGGCAATCAATTACTTCAACCGGGTAAATTTATACAGGCTGTTACGGCTGTGTTTAGAGTATTTGAATTTGGAACGGTGGCGGGGAAGGTGAAGAGATTAGGGAATAAGAAATATTAAATAAGAAATAAGGAAGGGAATACAGAATGAATATCGAACAAGGAACAAGGAATGCTGAACAAGGAAGTAAACATATAACACAGTAGCAATGTGGGATACTCTATCCTCCGGATTCCCTCTCCTTCAGGAGAGGGTGTTGGGGTGAGGTTTCTTCGAGTTCCCTCTCTTCAGAAGAGGGTTTGGGGCGCGGTTACCATGCACTCACCGAGTTGGCGAAATCATTCAGCTTTGTTTCCTTCGCTGCGGCATCAGCATCGTCGGGAAATGTGGCTGCAAATTTTATAATACTGGAGTTGGTGCCATACTGCATACGGATTACAGCGATCATGTCTTTTCCGTATTTATCCGTATACGTGGTGCGGAAACTATAGCAGAAACAATATTGATTTTCTCCTTTTTTTAATTTACCTACTTTATAATTTGTAATGCCCTCCGGAGTATGGGATTTGGTGTCATCATGTTGTTTGTCTGCATAGTTCTTAACTGCCATGCTGATGTTGACGGTACTCATCCGCATATAATAAAATTTATTGCTGATGACAATCTGTGTAGTTCCGCCGCCCGATTTATTACTGATGCTGTCGCCCGGACTGAAATAGAAACCGATGCGGTAAGCTGAATCTACATAATGCGAACCTGTAATGAAAGGGTTGGGCTTTATCCCGTCTATGCGCTGCTGTTCGGCAGCGTCCATACTTGCCCTCCATCTTCTTGCAAGGTCGGCAGATTCGGCAGCGGTCTGACCAAGACCGGGCAATGCTGAAAGGCAGATTATAATGACAGTTACTACATATTTATATCTCCTGATAACAATACTAACAGTCAGCAGTAGTGGAAAATGTATACTGTTCCTTTTTATATTTTTTTTCATAAGGGGACGTGATTGTTTATGGTAAAAATATAAAAATTAATGTGGATCGGAGAAGAATGGTCGGTGGGACACCGGCCACGGGATCAAAAAATATCGAACAGGGAACAAGGAATACTGAACAAGGAAATAAAAAACCCAACAGCAATTTAGTATACGCTATCCTTCGAGTTCCCTCTCCTTCAGGAGAGGGGGTTGGGGTGAGGTTTCCTCCAGTTCCCTTTCCTTCAGGGGAGGCCCGCCCGGATGGCTAGTCGGACGGGGGTTGGGGTGAGATTTTTTGGGACAGACTTATGATAAATGATCTTTGTCATCACAATTTGTGATGACATCATTTGTTTCGAGGGTTTACTTTGCAACCTCAAACATCAAGCTCTGCTTTTGTCAGTTGAAACATGAAATCCTCTGGAAATCGTTTTAAATTTCGTTTAACGGCCTGGTTAAGTATTCTTGTTTCAACCTCATAAAGTGCCGCAAGGTCAAAATCCAGCATTACCCGATCTCCTCTTATTTCATAAATCCGGTTTTGAATACTCTGTATTATTTCCATAACAAGGGTTAAAAAGCAAACCTAACCTGACACTATAGATTAACCATGTTGAAAGGAACAATGAATAAGCGTCTTTTTCCGGCAATGTTCCTGGCTTATGAACGATAATCTTTGATGTAATAATTTGTGATATCAAAATGGAAATCTCGAACCGAAGAAATTATTAATCATTAATCATTAATTATTAATCCACTCAGCATCTGACTAAATTTGTACATGGCTTATTTTGTTGACGAACAATCGATCGTAAGAAAAATATGGGGAAAGGCCGATACGATTCTTTTCATCTTCGCGGGTGCATCTGCTGAATTTGCATTGAACAAAGCGGTGGACTGGTTATACTTTACAGGTAAACTTCCGGCGGATCCAATTGGCAGATTGTTTTCAACAGTCGTGTATGCACAACAGATCGTCTTCTCCGAACTGGATGATGCCAACAGGGCGATTGATAGAATTGTCAGCATACATGCTGCTGTCGAGCAGAATAGAAAAGCATCTATTCCTGATTGGGCTTACCGCGATGTATTGTATATGCTGATCCATTATTCCATCGCGTCGTTTGAAGTATTGGAAAAAAAATTAAGTCCTGAAGAAAAGGAAGAAGTATATAATGTTTTTTACCGCGTTGGAAAAAGAATGCAATTAAAAGACCTGCCGGAAGATCATCAGCAATGGACAATAAGTTATGCTATGCATTTGCAAAACGATTTGCTGAAAAGTGAATACAGCATTGATCTGTTTAAACAATATAAAAAACATCTTGGTGCTTTCAGATATTGGTTGTTGGCAGAAACACAGAAAATGATTGTGCCTGATATTGTAAGAACGATGTTGGCACTGAAAAAATTTTCCTGGATTCGTTTGGTATTGCCGTTTTATAAATTGAGTCGATTTATCAGACTTGATAAAATGATCAGGTCGTTGCTCCTGCCTGCTGCTTATAAAAAGCCCATCGACGCGCTTGATCAATAAAATAATCACAACTGCGATGTATTGCATTTTTTGAGTGGCTCCGTAAGATTTTTATTTCAATCAGAACGATAAAGATTATATCAGCACTCCTGGAATTATCTCACCGCAAACTTTGGTATTGCTTCATCCAATAGATTAAAAGCATAGGCAACATACTTGTCGTGATGGGTGAATGAAACAGGAATATTTGTTTCGGCCTCATTCATTTTTATAACAGGACAATCCGCATCGTTTACTATGATACTTATCCCGCCATGCGGATAGATATTTTTAAGCGTCTTTAAAATAAAAAGTCTTACACTTTCAGACTGACCTGCAGGATTTGAATCCTCAATATATTTTATGCCCCAGTACATACTGTCAAAGCAGTCGCGGTTATTGACAACTGTATGAATAATGTTTTGATATACTTTGGATCTTGAATAAAAAATTTCGTTGCCTGCCGTTACTGTACATTGATAATATTCCGCGTTATTAAACGAAACATCTGTAATTTCTCCTGTTCCAAATAAATGGGAATCGTGCATTGCAGGAGCCTGTATTATAGAGACGTTTATCTTGCCCGGAGAAAAAACCAGTTTAGGGGAATGTCTTTTACAAAATTTGTAAACAGACTCTTTCACAGACCAGAGTAACCATATAAAGTTTTCGAAACTTAGTTGTGCTAAATGATTGTTATCATACAAATCAACTTCAGCGGGTAAAAGAAATTTACTGTAAAACCGTTCCTGCTTTGTGCGCCCGGAATCAATATGATTTAATGAAATGATATCATTTCCGGCACTGTTCAATTTTCGCTTTTGGCCTTTTCCATAATTACATCTATACAACTACCTACATCATGAATTTTTTCAGCTGCATCCATGTCAATCTCAATATCATACTGGTTTTCGGCATCAATAATAATATCTATCAGATTTGCTGAATTTATTTTCAGGTCTTTTATCAGGTCTGTCCGTTCGTTGATATTGGCCAGTGCCTCTTTGTTTACGGTGTAAGGGTTGAGTACTTTTTTAAGCTCTTCAAGAATTATTTGTCTATCCATTATCTTCATATTTAGAAAAAATTAAGCAGCTGTTCACGTCGCCAAACCCAAAGTTAGCCTTCGCGGCAATGTTTATGTCTTTATTTACGCATTTTGTTGGTAAGCAGTCGGCACTTACAATTTTTAAAATTTCGGGATTGGGATCTTCCAGATTTAAATTTGCGTGAACAAAGTTGTGTGCTATCTGCAAAATTAAGGCTACAATTTCAATTGATCCTGCGGCACTGAGGCAATGCCCGATCATTGACTTTACAGAATTGATTAAAGGAAAGGCATCGCCACGCCGGTCCAATGCAACTGCCCAGTTTTCAATTTCCATTTTGTCAGCTATCGTTGCAGTTAAATGACCACTCACCAGATCGATATCTTTACCACTGACATTTGCTGCCGCCATCGCAGTCTGTATACAATTTATTACGCCATCCGGATTCTGGGCTGTCATGGAGCCACCATCTTTTTGCCCACCGGAATTCGTTTGGCCGCCCAATATTTCTGCATAGATGACGGCGTTGCGGGCGAGCGCAAATTCCAGGTCTTCCAATATAAGTGCGCCTGCTCCGGAACCCGGTACAAATCCACCGGCCGTTGCACTCATCGGCCGCGATGCCTGTTCCGGACGATCATTAAATTTCCTCGATAGAATATGCATACTGTCAAAAGCCCCGAAAATATAAGGGTCGATAAATTCATTACTACCCACCACCATTCTTTTGGCGGTTCCCTGCTTTATACATTCATAGCCCATCAATACCGCCTGTGAACCGGTTGCGCAGGCAGCCGAATTGGTAATAACCCTGTTGCCCAAACCAAGTAACCCGGAAATATATGCAGTGGTGCCGCTGTTCATCAGTTGCTCTACCATACGTGATCCAAGTTTGCGCGCCTGTTTTGCATCTACGAGCGAGATCACCCGTTTCATGGCATTGGTATCGGCAACGCTGTTGCCAAAAACGCAACCTGTTTCCCAAAATATTTCTTCGTTATTAAGGCCATTGCCGGCATCGATCCAGGCATCGGCCGCAGCCTTAATGGCATAACCGATTGTGCTGCCTTTCAGTCCGTGCAGTGTAACTTCCGAAAGATAATTTTTCAATTCACTTTGATCAAACTCCGGGACGCCGCATACCTGGCAGTTGAAATTAAGCTCCTTATATTCAGGTATGTATTTAATTCCCGACCGGCCATTTTTAAGCGCATCCAGGAAAGCAGGTATTCCAACACCGTTTGGCGCCACCACACCCAGGCCTGTAACAACAACGCGACTACTCATAAATCTCTTTTAATATTCACTTTTCTAATTATTCCTGCAAAAATCCCCCGCGCTATCAAGTCGCCCGAATTGTCAAGCATCTCAATATAACATTTGAGCTTATTAAAACGAAAATATTCTTTTTTTGATATCACCGTAACCATTTCACCGGGCAATACGCTTTTGAAAAATGAAACTTCTGTTGAAGTTAATAATGGCATCCAGCTGTCATCCTTTGTTTCGGCGATGACTGCTTCCGGATCATTCAATACAATATATAAGCCAAGGGCAACCAATCCGATCTGCGCCATGATCTCGGTAATGATAACACCCGGCGTAACCGGGTTGCCCGGAAAATGATCTTCGTAAAAAAATGCATCTTTTTTTAATGTATAGTTTCCGGTAATACCATTCTCATCCAACAGAGCAATACTGTCAACAAACCGGAAGGAAGATTTATAGGGCAGCTTATCTAAAATATAGCTATACATGATTCAACTGTTTTTGCATTAACGGCAATGCTCGCCACCATCTACATGAATTAATGAGCCGTTGATCCAGGAAGCTTCGTCTGTACACAACAGATAGACAACCGCTGCAACATCTGCCGGCTCTGTAAGTCTTCCGAAAGGATTCCGCTGAACCGTTAGCTCAGCCAGCATTTCATTGCCGGAAATTTTTGTAAGCGCAGGCGTTTTTGTAATTCCTGCCTGGATAAGATTTGTTTTGATACCATATTTTGCAAAGGCCACTGCCATATTGGTGCAAAGGCTTTGAAGGGAAGCTTTGGCAATGGATACAGCTGCATAATTGGCCCAATACTTCGTTGCGCCTTCACTGGTAAGCCCGATAACACGCCCATCTTCGCAAAATAAATCTTCGTTCAATAAATGCCTCGTCCAGTCCAGTAAACTGTTTGACATCGCGTATGTTGTAAGTTGTATGTCTTCTGCAGAAAGAACATCTTCTTCTGCATTGGCTGCCAAAAGCGGTTTTAAATTTCCCCTGGCTATTGAATGTAACAGCAGGCGCACACATTTCTTTTTGCCCGTTGCCTGGTTGAATTGCTGCATAAAAGAATTTCTGCCGGCCTCTTCCAATGCATTCATATTAAAGGGTAGTATCTGCACATTATTCCGTGCTGAAATTTCGGCAAGATCCTGCTTTAATTTTTTTTCGGGTGCGGCCATTTCCCGGTAAAGCAATGCGATGTTCATACCATGCGCAGCTAATTTATTCAACGAGGCCAGGCCAAAGCCACTTGACCCACCCAATATAATTGCCCAGCGACCTGAAAATTGTTTTGTGTTATCCAACATTTTTAACTGAATGAAAATGCTGCAAGATAAGTGCTTTTTGAGCAGTGCTTCCTTTTCATTTTTTTGCCTGCAAAAGTTTAGCAAACAGCTTCAGATTAATAATATTTTTATTGGTCAATACACACGTACTGTTTTATAAACCACCTTGCAAATTGCTTATATTTGTTGCTGTCATTTATTGAAACGATGAAACTAAAAATATTTATTTCCATTGCAGCTGTATTGTGTGTTACCGGTATCACACGTGCGGATTATTTTCCCCAGGATTTTGACAGAGCTGCCTTTTACAATATCCTCAAATCAGGAAATATTGGAGATATTGATAAGGAAATAGCGATCATTGAAGCCTCGTCTGTTATTGAAAAAGAAGCATACCATGGTACGCTGCTGATGAAGAAAGCAGGACTGGTAAAAAAGGCGAAGGATAAACTTGATTATTTTAAAAAGGGCCGCATTAAACTTGAAACGGAACTTAATAAAAATAATTCCAAAGCAGAATATCATTTCTTGCGGCTCATCATACAGGAGCATGCGCCGAAAGTAACAAAATACCGTTCTCAGATTGATGATGATGCGGAGTATGTTAAACAACACTACAAAGAGCTGTTGCCTTCCGTGCAACAGGTAGTACTTGACTACAGCAAAACATCAAATAAAATTCACACTTCAGATCTATAACTATTGATGCAGGATAAGAAAGTATTGGCCGTTTATTATTCTCAATCAGGGCAATTAAAGGAAATAACAGATAATTTCTGTCAGCCTTTTATTGATGCAGGGATACAGGTTGAAAAAGTACGGGTGAGTTTGAAAGATGAATATCCATTTCCCTGGACAGGGAAAAGTTTTTTCAGCGTAATGCCGGATTGTTTGATGGGTAAGTCTGCGGAGCTGATGCCATTCACATTAAAAGAAGAATCGTATGACCTGATCATTTTAGGATATCAGGCATGGTTTTTATCTTCCAGTATACCCTTTAATGGAATCATTGCCCATCCGGCTTTCAGGAAAGTTTTAGCAAACAGCCCTGTAATTACGATAACGGGCGCGAGAAATATGTGGGTGAACGCTTTTGATATGGTGAAAAAGAAAATCAGCGAGGCTGGCGCAAAACATGTAGGCACAGTTGCGCTGGTGGACAAACATTTAAACCTGCTGAGCATATTTACTATTTTTCATTGGATGCTTCATGGCAAAAAAGACAGGTATCTTGGATTTTTTCCCAAACCCGGTGTTTCCGAAAATGATATATTGTATACATCGGCGCTTGGATCTTTAGCGGTACCTTATCTGCAAAAGAATGAGTGGCTGGGATTGAAAGAAACATTAATTAAAAACAAAGCAGTAGTGCCAAAGTTTCATTTGATGTTTATAGAAAAAAAAGCTGCGGTGATGTTTAAGATCTGGGCGAGGCTTATAGTCAGGAGTAAAAAAAGAGATCGTTGGCTTGTTGCATTCAAATATTATCTTTTAATTGCACTTTTTATATTTTCTCCGATTGTATTTATGATTGACCTGTTGGTTTTCAAACCATTCTTTCCCAGATATAGAAGAGCGGCCAAAGAAGATTGTTTAAAATTGAATAAATACGAAACACTATGGAACTGAATGAGGTCTTTATAACAAACACTTCAATTTTCCTGCCCAATGATCCTGTTGATAATGATGACATGGAATTATATCTTGGGTATATCAACAACAAACCATCGAAATCAAAGAAGATCGTTTTGCGCAATAATGGTATCAAGACAAGATATTATGCGCTTGATAAAACGGGTAAGGCCACACACAGCAATGCTGAAATGACCGCACAGGCTGTGAGAAATTTATTTGATAATGATGACGAACAACTAAAAGATATTGATCTCCTGAGTTGTGGTACTTCGTCGCCTGACCAGATGATGCCTTCACACGGCGTAATGGTTCACGGTCAATTACCCGAAATGGAATCAATAGAAGTTGTTTCGCCGGCTGGTGTTTGTTGCGCAGGCATGCATGCCTTTAAATATGCATTCATGGCCGTACAAACCGGTAACGCGGAAATTGCAGTAACGACTGGTTCAGAAAGATTTTCCGGCTCGTTGGTAGCCAATGCATTTGAGGAAGAAGCACACAAGCTGGAAGCGCTGAACGAAAACCCTTTTATAAGTTTTGACAAAGAGTTTTTACGTTGGATGTTATCAGACGGAGCCGCTGCTTTTAAATTACAAAATAAGCCAAATGAATCAGGCCTCAGCCTGAAGGTAGATTGGATCGAAGGTGTTTCTTATGCCAATGAAATGGAAACCTGTATGTATATGGGAGGCGAAAAAAACAGCGATGGTACATTGAAAAGTTATCTTGATTTTACGCCTGAGGAAGTTATGAACAAATCTATCTTCAGCATTAAGCAGGATATCGCAGTATTAAGCAACAATATTGTCCCGCTTGGCGGAAAAAAAATAAAGGATATCGCAGACCGCAGAGGTTTCAGTG
Source organism: Ferruginibacter sp. (assembly GCA_040003235.1). GTDB lineage: Bacteria > Bacteroidota > Bacteroidia > Chitinophagales > Chitinophagaceae > Ferruginibacter. The sequence goes on from JBDUCW010000008.1 coordinate 48,096, forward strand.
TAGATGATATCAGTTATTTTTTGCCACACATGTCCAGTGAATATTTTAAAAGTAAAATTTTTGAAGTGATGGCTGTGTTAGGAAAAACTGTTCCTTATGAACGATGGTTTGTTAATTTAACCACAATGGGAAACGTGGGAGCAGCTTCTGTATATTTTATGGTACATGAGTTGTTTAAAAGCGGCCGGTTGAAGAAAGGCGAAAAGCTATTGTTGCTGGTGCCTGAAAGCGCCCGCTTTTCTTACATGTATGCAATGCTGACAGTATGTTGATATTGACCAGCTGATAGTTTTCATTAATAAACGGTCATGAAAAAAGAAGATGTTCCGCAGGATATAAGCGCATTGGGTAAAATAACTACCGAACTTTGTTATGCCACCGATAAAGAAGGTAAATATATCACTGAACAAAGTCGTGGCTGGGATGTAAAAATTACCGCACTGGATGTAACCTGGGAAAATGTAGCAGCGCGTGTTGCCGAAGCGAGTCGAAAAATATTAAACAGAGAAGCAAGTCCGCTGTTGTTTTTTATGGAAAAGAATGTAATGGATATAAGCATCCTCGCGGGCTATACCGGTTTTTGGAAATGGCAGGTGAAAAGACATTTAACCTTTGCAGGCTTTAATAAACTAAGTGAAAGCAAACTGTTGAAATACGCTGAAATTTTTAATGTGACGGTGGATGAATTAAAAAACCCGGAAGTACATGCTTGTTAACTTTAAACACCAGCAAGCTGCACATTGTGAAAGCGGTGTTACCCGAAACTTATTGCAAAACATCGGGATTGAAAAAATAACAGAACCCCTTGCTTTTGGTATTGGTGCCGGTTTGTTTTTTATTTATGTTCCGTTTTTAAAAATAAACAATGGTCCTGCAATCGCCTTCCGGTCTTTTCCCGGACTTATTTTTAAACAGACCTGCCGTTCATTGCATATCCCGGTTAAACGAAAAAAATTTTCTTCCAGGCAAACGGCACAACTTTTTTTAGATGAGCAACTTGCTGCGGGCCATGCGGTAGGATGCCAGGTAGGTGTATATTATTTACCTTATTTTCCCAAAGAATACCGGTTCCATTTTAATGCTCATAACCTGGTGGTGTTTGGCAAGGAAGGAGACAACTATCTCGTAAGCGATCCAATCATGGATACTGTTACCAGCTTAAGCAGTTACCAACTCGAACGTGTACGGTTTGCCAAAGGTGCATTGGCTCCGCGCGGACAATTATATTATGCTGAAGCAAGACAGGAGATCACTGATCTGCAAATGAAGGAAGCTATTAAAGCTGGCATCAAAAAGAATGTGTTCAATATGCTGCGTATTCCCTTTCCGGTAACCGGTGTAAAAGGAATCAAATTTACCGGACGAAAAATCAAAACCTGGAGAGATAAACTTGGTCCACACAAAGCAGGTCTTTACCTGGCACAACTGGTTCGGATGCAGGAAGAAATCGGCACCGGCGGCGGCGGCTTCAGGTATATTTATGCTGCTTTTTTACAGGAAGCGTATGCTTATCATCCCACTGATGAGTTGCTGAAAGTTTCCGCTGAATTTTCCAAAGCGGGAGATCTGTGGCGCACAGCAGCAGTGCAGGCTGCAGGTATTTATAAACAGAGGCTTGGCAGCCAGGAAGATTTTAATGTAATGGGCGACTACTTGTTGGAAACAGCAGAAATAGAAAGAAAAGCATTTGAGGCATTGGCGAAAATAAACTGGCACTCATGAGTTATCCCGCCGTAGATATCAGAGACGTAAGTTTTAAATATGCAGGTCAGCCAACCAGCTTATTTAATCATATAAACTTATGCGTTGATAGTGGCGAAAGATTTGGTTTATTCGGTCCTAACGGTGCCGGAAAGACTACATTGATGAGCCTGATGACAGGCTTGCTCCGGGGTTGGGAAGGAGATATCAGATTACTCGGCAATACGATCAAAACAAAAAGCAAATTCATCAATACTTTGTTCGGCTATGTGCCACAGGATTTTTCATTTTACGAAGAATTGACAGCTGTTGAGAACCTTGCTTTTTTTGGCGCATGGTCAGGGCTTTCAAAAAAAGAAATAACTGTAAGGACCAGTGAACTGCTGGGAATATTAGGTTTGACAAATGTGCAGCATAAGCCGGTATGCAAACTTTCGGGTGGAATGAAACGAAAAGTAAATCTTGCTATCGGCGTGATCCATCAACCCAAAATATTATTTCTGGATGAACCCACCACCGGGGTTGATGTGCAGGCTGGGCGTGATATTATTAACTACCTGCTGCTGCTGAATAAAAATGGCACCACACTTATTTACACTTCCCATCAACTAAACGAAGCAGAAGGTTTGTGCCGCCAGATAGCGTTAATAGATAATGGAAAAATTATTGCCAATGACCTGCTTGTAAATTTATTGGCACAACATCAGCAAAAGGGGCTTGAAGAATTATTCCTGGGCCTTACCGGTAACAGTTATACCAGCACATGAAGCTTTGGGCCACGATACAAAAAGATATAAAAATATTACTCCGCGACAAGGTGGGGCTCTTGCTTATGTTCGGAATGCCCATATTGCTGGTGATTATTGTAACCGCAATTCAGAAAAATGCATTTAATATCCTGGATAAAACAAAAATAACCCTGCTCGTATGTAATAAGGATACCGGCGCTTTAAGCCGCAGGTTTGTAAAAGCGATTAATGACCCGGGAATATTTAAGTTAGAGGAAACGGCCGGTAACGAAACAGCAGAAAATTTTAAAGCTGATATCCGCGCAAAAAATGCAATAGTAGGGATCATCATCCCATCAACGTTTTCCAACCAGGTTAATTTTAAAGCTAAAAATGTAGCCGGAAAAGCATTAAATTCTTTTGGCCTGGAGGGAGATACCGCGGCTACCAATCTCGACGGACTCTACTCACTTACTTTATACTATAGCACAGTTTTACAACCATCGTTCAGGCTATCTATTCAGGGTGCCTTGAAGGGCGCATTGCAGGAAGTTGAAAGCAGAGAGATATTAAAAAATCTTTACCAGTCTATCAATGAAAAACCAATGCCGGACTCAGTTCAAAATGAAATGCTCGATAACAGGTTAACCATTGAAGAAGTACCACTTTCCCGGAATAAGGATGTTGGTATTCTTAATGCAACCCAACATAACGTGCCCGCCTGGACGATATTTGCTATGTTTTTTGTGGTAATGTCTTTGGGAAGCAGTATCGTAAAGGAAAAATTAAGCGGCAGTTTTATAAGATTGAAAACATTGCCTACGCATTACCTGGTAGCCATTGTATCCAAACAAATAACTTACCTGGCTGTTACCATGTTACAGGCAGCAGCAATATTCGCAATAGGAATCTGGCTTTTTCCTCATATTGGATTACCAGCCTTATCAATGCCAAAAGATATAGCGGGTTTGTTACTGGTGACATTGATCTGCGGCTGGTGCGCTGTGAGTTACGCAATTTGTGTAGGCGTTTTTGCCAAAACACAGGAGCAGGCAAATGGGTTTGGAGCTGCGTCAATTGTGATCCTGGCCATCATTGGCGGTATCATGATCCCCAGTTTTATTATGCCGGATTCCTTTAAGTCAATTATGGCGCTGTCACCGCTTCACTGGTGCCTGGAAGCTTATTATGGATTGTTCCTGGAAGGAGGTAAACTGCAGGATATCCTGACAAATATTTTTTCATTAATTGCTATTACATTAATATTACAGGCAATCGCCTTTGCAGGTTTGAAAGCAAAAAAACTGATTTGAATAATTTATAATGGAAAAAACAGCATTAAAGCAAATATTAAAAAAACAGATCATTGAATTTTTAAATTTAACGTCGTTAACACCTGATGATATTAAAGACGATGAACCTTTATTTGGTGAAGGTTTAGGACTGGATTCAATAGACTCTCTTGAATTAATTGTTTTGCTAAACCGCGAATATGGCATCCTGATCAAGGACCCAAAAGAAGGCCGCAAAGTTCTGGTTGATGTAAATACGATGGTTGATTACATTGAACAGAACAGAACAAAATAAATCGTTACTCATTGACAAGGGTTTTCATAACTGGCATCGGGGTAATAACTGCGCTGGGCAATTCTGTTGCAGAAAATCAACAGGCGTTGAAAGAAGGAGTTTGCGGTATTGGTTTGTCAACTAACCTCGAGTCAAAATACAGCCATACGTTTCCGGTAGGAGAAATTAAAATAACTACTGAGGCATTAAAATCAAAACTTGAGCTTACTGATCCTTCGGTAACGCGAACCACAGCGCTTGCCATTCATGCTTTTAATGAAGCGCTTGATGACTCAGGACTTACAGATAAACAATTGAGTTCCGGCAGAACGGCATTGATAGGCGGAACAACGGTTGGGGGCATGTGCTTAACAGATGAATTATACCGGGATGCCAACAGCAGCGTCAGCAATTCTCCTTTTCTTGCTTCTTACGATTGTGCCTCCGTGTTTCTGTACCTGCAGCAACATTATAAAATGAACGGTATTATCAATACGATCAATACGGCTTGTTCATCATCGGCCAATGCAATTATGTTTGGCGCCAGATTGATCAGGCTTGGCCTGGCAGACAGAGCAATAGTGGGTGGTGCCGATTGCCTTTCAAAATTTACAATCAATGGTTTTCATTCACTGCAAATTCTTTCTCCGGAAATATGCCGGCCGTTTGATGCAGCGCGGCAGGGCCTGAACCTGGGAGAAGGCGCGGCATTTCTTGTTCTGGAAAAAGAAGCGGACACAAACAATAAGCAGGTATATGCCGAAGTGAAGGGATATGCCAATAGCTCTGATGCATTTCATCCTTCATCCTTATCTCCCAATGGAGAGGGACCCTATCTTGCTATGAAAAATGCATTGGCATCTGCGGAATTAGAAGCAGGCGATATTGATCTTATTAACGCACACGGCACGGCTACCGAAAACAATGATGAAGTTGAAAGCATTGCCATGAAACGGGTTTTCGAAAGGCCACCCGTTTTTACTTCTACCAAATCAAATACCGGCCATACATTAGGTGCAGCGGGCGCAATAGAAGCAGTGTTCAGCATTATCAATTTACTGCAGCAGGAAGTTTATCCCGGTCTGCATTTCATTGAACCGATTAAAGAAACCTGTCTGTATCCTGCAATAGTAAATGCTCCCTTGCGGATCAACCATGTCATGTCTAACTCTTTTGGTTTTGGTGGCAACTGCACTTCATTAATATTATCTAAAGTCTGACTATGTGTTACGTGTTGTGGTATTACAAAATGTCATTGCTTCAATTGGAATAAGCGACAATGAAGTAAACTGCTACTCCCGATAGCTATCGGGACAGAGTCGCCTCGGCCAGTCTGGTCCCGACGCCAGTCGGGATCGCGCAAGCGAAAGGCTGGGTGCAGCGACGGCGCAAACACGCGGCCAAGCGGCCGTGGAGCGAATTAGGCAATCTGGAAGTGAGGTAAAGCTGACGATAAATAGAACCTATATTAATACTAAACAATACAAACTTTGACAGCCATATTTTTATTTTGAATAGTCTGATTGTTCTTTTTTGCTTCGCCAAAAAAGAACCAAAAAAGGCGCCCCGAAAACGATTACATCCCGTTTTCGGGTTTGTTCCCTGATTAAGCTTTTGTACAACTGTAGTGAACAACATCGGTTCCGTGATCAGATTAATTTAAAAAGCCTATTTTAATAGCACAACACGTTATGTTTTACATTCATCAGATAAACTGCATATCACCACAACAAACATTTGAAGCGGCGGCTATTGAAATTTTACATCTTCCGGTAAATGGTAAATTAAATGTAATTGAGCCCGCTTATGAGCACATACCTAAAAATATGCTGCGCAGGATGGGCAAGACTGTTAGGATGACTGTAGCAGCAGCACTGGCAGTTATAAAAGAGTCAGCATTAATTAACGGTATCATCATAGGCAGTGGCAGTGCAGGTATGGAGGATAGTATTATTTTTTTAAAACAGATTGTTGAGTTTAACGAAGGGATGTTGACCCCCGGTCATTTTGTACAAAGTACGGCCAATGCACCTGCTGCTCAGTTGAGCCTGCTGAGCAGCAATAAGGGTTATAATATTACACATGTTCATCGCGGACTGGCTTTTGAAATGGCTGCTCTTGATGCAGCAATGCTGTTAAAAGAAAACGGCGGCTATCGTTACCTGTTAGCCGCCGTTGATGAAATAGCTACTTATAATTATCAACTTGATTACCTGAATAAATGGTACCGGAAAGAAGAAGTAACCGGCTCAGATTTTTACGATGGAAACATTCCCGGTGCCATTGCCGGCGAAGCCGCAGTAGTGCTGTTGGTTGATAATGAAAAAAAAGATGCCATCGCAAAACTAAGCGGCATAGCTACTTTGCACAGCAACGATTTAACCATAGTGCAGAAACAGCTTTGTGTTTTTTTAAAAGAGCATAATGCGGAAAATATTGATTTACTCATCAGTGGAGAAAATGGAGACGCACGTTTTAATTCATTTTATTCAGGCGTTGAAAATTTGCTGAAAGCTGATGTTGATATTGCGCGTTTTAAACACATGTGCGGCGAATACCCAAGTGCAACGTCGTTTGCTGTGTGGCTTGCCTGTAAAATATTTACCGGAACAGCATTACCGGCCCATGCAATAAAAAAACAATCCTTCCCCAAAGATTATAATACCGTTCTTATTTATAATTGTTATCAAGGTATTCAGCACAGCTTTATGCTTTTGTCTAAAGCAGGATAATATTTATTGATTGATAAATGTCGCCCTGCATTTGAAACAGATATTTTCGTTCTGTTTGAAATTTGCAATAACATTTATTTGCTGCCTATCATCAATACTATAATTCACATTTGCCTGAAGCCTATTATTGGTCAGCGGATTTACAGGAATTAAAAATTTGAGTTCATCGGCTTTCAGCAGCTGGATCTTTTTCTCAATAATTACTTCAATCAATTCTTTCAGTATTTGCAAGAAGCAGGCGCCGGGCACAACCGGTTGCCCGGGAAAATGCCCTTCATAAATCGAATGCTTTTCATTCAGCTGCAAAATGAATTGCTTCGGACCGGATGAGTCCGCATCAAGAATTATATAAAAATCTTTTTTAAGCATTCTAGGTTTAATCAGGATTATTAACAGCAGACATCAATATGAGGGAATGATAATTATCGAGATAGCTGTTATAAATCAATATTGTTTTTATCTTTTTAATATTATTCAAACCCACATCAGGAGGTAACTGGCCTGCCTTCAAAATTTTTGCAGCCAACCACATCGCAAAAGAAACTGCCGTAGGATATTCGCCACATAAATATTTATAATCGATCAGCATTGTATTGTTGAAAAGTTTTTGCTCAAGTTCGTCATAAATGCAATCGTGTTTCCTATCTGAATTTCTTCCTGTTATTACCAGGTCAATATCACTGATATTAATTGATTGCGACAAAATAAAGTCACCAATATTTTTAATAATAGCGGCTGCAGAACCGGGCTTATAAAAAGTGAGCAATCCGTTTAATTGCGCATAATCGTTAGCAGAAGGTTCAACTGACAAAAGAAAAAAGGCGGCGCCTTCGCCTGCTGCAGTTCCCGCAGACTGTGATTGAAAATCCGGATCATCATCTAATCCATCTTTCTTGTAGAGGCTAAACCGTTTTAAAATCGTATGACTAAAATTGGTTACCTCATCTGCAGCGCCGACCAAAACATTTTTTGCATCTCCTTCCTGCAATAACATCATGCTGTCGAGCAACGCAGTTTCAAAAGAAAAACCTTTATGTACAAATGTATTATTGTATTCATTACAGCCAAGCATAAGGGCAACCTGTGCACCAATGGTATTGTGTGTAGATTGTATAAATGCAGTGGGAGAAAGCGCCTGCTCTTCCTGCTCAATAATCCTGCTCAAAAAAATACCGGTGTCTTCCAGACAACCATATGCAGTTCCTGTAATAATTGCGCCCGGTTTTTCGATCCCAGCTTCGCGCAAACAGGAAATCGCCGCAGCAACGCCCATCCTGATAATGCGGCTCATCCGCCTGTTGAGTTTTGGATCTAAAATATTTGTGTAAGACGGTTCTATTGCTTTAAAGTAATCACCGGTTTTATTAACGGGGTTGACCAAAAAAGGTACAGCACCAAAAGTTTCCTGTGCTGAGATACTTGCCGTTGAACGTATGAATATCTTCATCGGATAATTTTTGAAAAGATCAGTGAAGTGCAGTTGCCACCAAAGCCAAATGAATTACTGAGTACATTTTTTATGTCTTTTTTTATGGACAATGATTTCTCTGCGGAAAAAGGAAATTCGCTCATAGGATTTTGAAGCCGGAGGTTGGGATAGATCATTCCGCGGTTGATTGAAAGTGTTGATAGAACAGCTTCAACTCCGCCGCTTGCACCCAATGTATGCCCGGTAAAAGATTTGGTAGAACTCATCGAGGGATACGGTGCTTCAAATAATCTTTGTATAGCAGTGGCTTCTGCAAAATCATTGTTTTGTGTTCCTGTGCCATGCAGGTTAATATAGTCAATATCCGAAGGATGCAGACCTGCCAACTGCAGCGCAGCTTTCATGGCAAGAAATGGCCCATTGCCATCAGGCGAAGAAGCGGTTTGATGATAAGCATCGTTCCTGTTTGCATAACCGGATAGCTCACAATACATTTCTTTTTTTAGCGAAGCTGCTACACGCTCTGAAACCAGCACAAGATATCCGGCGCCTTCACCAAGATTAAGACCCTGTCGGTTTTCATCAAATGGTTTACAATATGTTTTATCAAGTATCATCAGTGAATTAAAGCCATTGAGGGTAAATTTTGTAAGCGCATCAGTGCCTCCAGCAATTGCCACGTCCAATATTCCATGTTTGATCAACCTGGCAGCAAAAAAAATTGCATTTGCCGAAGAGGAACATGCAGTGCTGATGGTGCTGACATAAGAATGGATGCCCAATGCATTTGCTACAATTTCTGTAGCGCTGCCACATTCGTGATTGATCACATCGCGCAATCTGCCAGAATTATTATCAGCAAGAAAATCCACAAAGAACTGTTCTGTTTTATCCATGCCACCTACAGTATTTGCTGAAATAAAACCGGTGCGTAAGGATTCAATATTGTCAATACCCGAATCATGCAGGGCTTCTTTTGCAGCCATCATACTGAGTAAAGCGATTCGAGTTATGTTTTTATCTAAGCCAGTAATACCTGCAAGTTCTTCATTTGAAAGTTTAACTTCCGCCACCGGCAATTGATCTTTGTAAAAAGTTTCCAGGTAATTGATGTCCTGTATTCCTGCACGATAATTTTCAAGAGAATCGCAGCATTCACTTACATTATTGCCAATGGCAGATATAATACCCAGGCCGGCTACAAAAACAGGAGATGTATTTTTTATCGGGTCCATTATATTTCATGTTGATGGAATAAATGCTGTAAGTTCTCTGTTGTAAAAGCCAGGCTTTCTGCACCGGGATTTTTACCAACTAAAAACAATACCGCTTTATATTCCTCTTTTAAAAATTCAACCCATCCGCAAATGCAAAGTTGCATTAAATCATTATCAAGTAATCCGCTTACATATTGTTCTGTAAAGGCCGGATCAAAATCATCCGTAATAAAAAAAGCATTTTCTCCTTTGAAATGATTCCTGATACATATTTCTCCGGCTACAATATTCGGCAAGGTGTACACAAACAATGCAGGGCTTGCAAATTCCGGTAATTGCTGCAAATATTTTATGTCAGTATCCAGACTGGAATTTGTATTGGAAAGTACAATACCAATATCATAAGGGTCCACTTGTTTTACAACGCTTTCGTTGACCAATAATATTTCTGAAGCAAGCCAGCCGAGCTTGCTTACATGATCCATTTTATAAAACTTAGGATAATTCAAATGAAAGTCTTCATACACGGAGATTAAAAATTCCTGCGAATTTTTATGCATTGATGAGAATAACAGTTGCCCGTTTTTATGAACAGTATTCTTACTGATCTCACAATACGAAATGATATGGTTGTTGTTGTTCAGGATCTTAATTGTTATAATAATTATTTACTGAATACTACCGCCGCATTGCATCCTCCAAAGCCCGAAGCCGTTTTCAGGAAATGATTTAAAGGTTGATGCAATAATTCACTGCATACATTAACCGGTGCCGAAACTCCGTTATCTTCAAATCCCAGGGAAGGCAAAATAATATTCTGCTGCATGGAATGAATGCTGATCACAGATTCCAGAATGCCCGATGCACCAAGCGTATGTCCAAAATAAGCCTTGAGACTATTTACGGGAACATATTCAAGACCTGAAAGCGTGATGGCTGCTGCTTCCATCTCATCATTGTACAATGTTGCCGTGCCATGGGCCGAAATAAAATCAATGGCATTCGATGCAATACCGGCTTCTCTGATCGCTTTGTCAATTACGACATGAAGTGCATCGCCGGTTCGTGATGGCCCGGAAATATGATTGGCATCATTGCTTACTGAACCGCCCGTTAACCTGATATTGCCTTCATATTTTTTATTGGAAGAAAGTACAATGCCTGCAGCGGCTTCTCCCAGATTTATTCCATTTCGTTTTACATCAAATGGTCTGCACATGCCGTCGCTTAATGCCTGAAAAGATTGAAACCCGGATAGTATGAATTCCGTTATCACATCTGCACCCGCAACAACTGCATTTTCATAGATTCCGGAACGTATCAATCTTGAAGCAGTGATCATTGCCAATGATCCTGATATGCATGCATTGCAGACAACTATTGGTTTATTGATGAAGTTAAAATGTTTGGCTATTTTTTCAGCAGAAGTATTGAGAGAAATCCGGTTCCGAAGTTCATCTGAATATTCCGATGCATTCAGCAGACCAATATTTCCCTTGGTAGAAGAGATGATGAGAATTGTTTTTTTGTCGCTTACAACAATGTCTGAGTTTTGCAAAGCGTTTTCAATCGAAGCAATCAACAGTTGCTCAAATTTTGTGTAGCCATGTGTATCTGCATTGCTGAAACAATTTTCGTCAAAGAGACTGGCGTAAAAAGCTGTTGACAAAAAAGTTTTTTTATCGTGACGTTTGACAGCAGATACAGATTGCTTAAGCTGTTCAAAGTTTTCAGCTGAAGTATGGCCAAGGGGGGAAATAATATTATCTGAAACAACAAATACTTCTGTCATGCTCACTTTTTGTATGCCCTGTTTTGAAAATCGGATTGAGGCTTTGGCAAAATTATCGCATTATTGCCGGGATAAGTTTTCCTGTTCAGTTTTCTTCTTCCAAAAATATCTTCAATTCACATTGGGCCAGCAATTCATTACCACGCCACACTTTACCTTCTACAGTTTGCATATTAAACATTTTTCCTGTTTCTGTTACTTCCGTTTTTAATTTGTCATTTACTTCAGGCAAAGCAAAAATCTCAAAATTTTTCACCGCGCCGATATAGCCCTTCAACACAGGCCTGTTCTCATTTACAGCTTTATAACCTGCACCGGCTGCGGCAGTTTGTGCCATGTTCTCCAATAAACCCGCTTCGGTAAAGACCCCGCCATCAACCAGGATATTTTCTTTCGCAATCACATATGTTGTTATTGTAACCTGATCGGTGGCAGACAGCAATTCGCCTGTCATAACAAATGGCGGCCGTTGCGGGATAAAGGATAAAATATTTTTTTCAGTCGGCATAAAATTTAAGAATATAATCCGCCGTTTATTGATAAAACCTGGGCGGTGATATAACCTGCCTGAGGATCGGCTAAAAAAGCCGCGGCAAAAGCTATTTCTTCCGGCAAACCAATTCGTCTTGCCGGCACGAGTTTTAATATATCTTTTTCATCGATGCCATCCAGCATATCTGTTTTTATAAAACCCGGCGCAATGGAATTTACGGTTATTCCCTGCCGTGCAACTTCCTGAGCCAATGCTTTTGTTGCACCAATGACACCAGCTTTCGCGGCAGAATAATTGGTTTGGCCCGGCAGTCCTTTCAATGCAGAGAGCGAAACAATATTGATGATTCTTCCGTATTTCCGTAATATCATTCCGGGTAAGATGAGCCGTGTAACATAGAAAAAACTATACAGATTTGTTTTGATCACCCGGTCCCATTGATCGTCGTCCATCCAGCTCATTAATACATCATCTTTAATCCCCGCATTATTTACAAGCACTTCAATATTTTTTTCTGCATTGGCCTGTAACCAGTTACTCAAAACTTCTTTTACAGCATCTTTATCAGCAACATCAAACTGAAGCAGTTCTCCCTGTCCGTTATGCTGCCGTATTGCTTCCAGTGTTTTGTTGGCTTCTGTAGTATTTGTTTTATAATTAACGAGCACATAGTACCCATCTTCCGCCATTTTTATACATATAGCTCTTCCGATGCCTCTTGAACCACCTGTAATAAGTGCGCACTTCATACGAATGTTTTTAAAGAATGTCTGTGGCTTGTAAGTAAGCTTTAACGGTTTGCAGTTCTTTGTATTTTGTTTGATCTTCTATAAATACCGGTAATATTTTTCTTATCTCATCATACAGCTGTATTGTAATTGCCGAAAGCTTTTCGCGGCAGGATAAATAATCAACTGCCTGAACCACGGCCATGGCCTGAATGCTAAGAACTGTAAATGCATTGTCAATTACTTTCCTTGTCATCAATGCTGCATTGCATCCCATACTCACGATATCCTGGTTGTCATTGTTATTTGGAATGCTGTGCACGTACATCGGGAAAGAAAGTGTTTGGTTTTCCGCAACTGTGGAAGTAGCCGTAAACTGCATGCCCTGCATACCAAAATTAAAACCCAATACCCCGAGATTTACAAACGGCGGAAATTTTTTATTAAGATTATTATTCAACAAATAATTCAGTTGCCTTTCCGACAGCATAGATAATTTGGTGATTGCGATCTTTAATTTATCCATTTCGAGCGAAACGTAATCGCCATGAAAATTGCCGCCATGAAAAATATTCTGACTTACATGATCTATCACCGGGTTGTCATTTACCGAATTTAATTCTTCTGTCAAAACTTTCTCAGCGTGGCAAACAGTATCGTAGATCGGTCCTAAAATTTGGGTAACACATCTAAGAGAATAATATTCCTGCACTTTATCTTCAAAAACCTCCTGTTCAATTTTGTCCGGTTCATATAAATGTTGCGAGCGGCTCCGTATCATTTGACTGTCGTCCAGAATATGCCGCATTGTTGCTGCAATATGATTTTGCCCGGTATGAGATTTTACAATATTTAATTCGTAAGAATAGTGATCATTGTATGCTTCTACCACTTCATTCATTAAAGAAGAAAGAATAACAGACCATTTTACAAGTTTATGAGCCTGTATAATATTGATGAGGCCGATGCCTGTCATAGCCGAAGTGCCATTTACGATGGCCAAACCTTCTCTGCCAATTATAGTGAGTGGCTTAATCCGGAACCTTTCAAAAATTTCCTTTGTAGGAAAAACTTTGTCTTCAAAAATAACTTCGCCTTCGCCGATCAACATCAGGCCGAGATGTGCGAGTTGGACAAGGTCGCCACTGGCACCCACGCCACCATGTTCGTAAATACAGGGATGAATATTTTTATTCAGCAGATCTTTTAGCAATACTACCAGGTCGGTATGAATGCCCGAACGGGCACGCATCAGCATTTGAAGTCTTGCGATCATTAAACTCCGGGCCAGCGGGGAAGGCAATAAATTGCCGCTGCCGGAACAATGACTTCGGATCAGGTTGTATTGAAGTTGCACCAGATTTTCTTCTGACACTTTATACTGTGCCATCGGACCAAAGCCAGTGTTTATCCCATAAATAATTTTATTGGAAGAGAAGCTTTTTAAAAAGCTGAAATTTTCATTTACCTGTTCTAAGTCCTCCCGGTCCAGTTCAACTGATTTATTATTAAATAAAATTTCAGCAAAATCAGCCAGGGAAAGCGCATTTCGTCCAACAACAATCATAAGGTAAAAGAATTTTACTTTTTAATTTTATAGAAGCGTAAAAGTAAAAAGAAATACTTAGGTTTTACGCCTTGTGCTATTGGAACATATAATTTGGAACGCAGATTTAAAACGATTATCCAGATTTTCATGATTTTCTTCATTTTATTTGGGCAAATCATAATCAATCAAAAGCTCGCCTCTATTTTAGCAGCTTGATTCAATTATGATTTTTATAAGCGATTTCCCTAAAATCCAGCTTATCATGAAGACCATCCCGATAGCTATCGGGATCAGCGTTCTGCTTTTCAATAGCACAACACGTTAGGTTTTACTTTTGCTTTAAGTGATCTTGATGCGTGAGGAATTGTTTAGTAGCGTTTATCGATAAATTTTATTGCCTTCCTGCTTACTTCAGGAAACTGCATCTGTTTCATTTCCTGCGGAGTTATATATTTAATGAATGGGCTTACACGTAGTCTTGCCTGTAAGTAAGCACGTATCTTATGGTCGTTTTCTTCGGTGTTCTCTGTTGCAACCAGGTATAGTATTACTTCATCCAGGCCCAATTCGTTGCTTTGTACCTCTATTACGTAATCAGTCACTTCTTTCATATCGTTCAGCATATCGAATATGGCAGCGGGGTACAGTGTGGTACCTTTAAATTTTATCATTTGTTTTTTACGACCGATTACAGGTGATAAACGCATACTGTTTCTGCCGCAACCGCAGGGTTCATCCCAATACATACATATATCGCCGGTTTTGTATCGGATCAGCGGCATCCCTTCTACACCCAACGTAGTAATGGTTACTTCGCCTGCTGTGTTTGCGGGCACAGGCTTGTCATTCTCATCGAGCAGCTCTGTAATAAGTAATTCTGGCCGGTTATGTCCACCCTTTCCTTCGTTGCATTCTGTAAATGCCGTCTGCATTTCAGTAGAAGCATAGGTTGAGTAAAGCTGAATATTCCACAGATCAATTATTTTTTTGCCCAGGATATTCAATGTACAATCCGGATCGCGGATGTTTTCACCAATGCAAATGGCTTTTTTAACCGAGCTCGCGTTAACATCAATATTATGTTCCCCGGCAAACTGTAAAAGTTTAAGTATAAAAGACGGAACCGCTACGATCACAGTTGGCTTAAGCCGTAATATAGTTTGCCATTGCAGTGATGGCACGCCAGGTCCAAGCCGGATAATACTGCCTCCAAGTTTGCGGATGCCGGAATAATAGGCGATACCGGCCATAAACTGCCTGTCCAGGGTAAGCATTAACTGGTATACATCGGTATTGGTACCACCTGTGGTTGCAAAAGAATTGTATTCGTTGTATGCAAGTCTCTCCAGGTCATTTTCTGTCAACGCAATTGTCACAGGACTACCCAAGGTTCCTGAAGTGGATGTATATTCTATTATTTTTTCGGCCCCCACACATATAAAATCATCATTGAATTGCTGAAGATGTTCTTTAGTGGTTGTGGGCAAAAGACGGAGGTCCTCAATGGTTTTGACAGACAATATATCAATATTGGTTTCCCTGAAAAGTTTTTTGTAAAAAGGGGAGTGCTGACTAACATATACCAATAGCTGCTGTAGTTTTTCTTCCTGCAATTGTTTAAATGTACCTGCCGCCTGAAAAGTTATATCGTTTAAGTTCATAGTTATTTTTCAATAATGACCACCGCGCAGGCCATTGTTTTAAGATGTGATAAAGAAACCAGAATCCGGGTTATCTGCAAAGCGTGAAGCGTTTCTTTGGTTTTACCTTTTAGTATAAGCTCAGGTTTGCCGGTGGAGGTATTTGTTATTTCAATTTCGTTAAACTGCGTCTCTTCAATCCAGCCGGTACCCAATGCTTTTAAAAAAGCTTCTTTCGCAGCAAAACGAGCCGCATAATGTTCGTACTTGTTTGCTTTTGACTCACAGTAGCCGATCTCATTGTCCGAGAATATCATCTCTTTGAACCCCGCATCTTTTTCAATATTAAAAATGATTCGTTCCACATCTATCAGATCAATTCCTGCTCCTTCTATCATGTGTTAATAAAGTTTTATAAATTACAACAGCCCGCTGCACAATTGTTTCGTATGTTCTTTCAAAATTCTGCTCATGCTAAAATTTATTTTTACTTCAATATCTTTTTACCTGGCATTGTGTAGTTATGCGCAGCCGGTAAAACCGGTTAAGTATAAAGACATTGTTTTTTCAAATATAGCAATAGATAAGAATTTATCGTACGCGGATAATACAGCAGCAGGAACTAAACATAAATTTTATCTGTTTGACCTGTATCAGCCGGCAAATGATACCATTACTGCCCGGCGACCATTGATAATATGGATGCATGGTGGTGGTTTTAAGTTTGGCTCCAAGTCCGCAAAAGGCATACAAATCCTTTGCAGCGAATTTGCACAAAGAGGCTATTTATGTGCAGTTATCAATTACAGGTTGAGCAAAAAAAATCCGTTAACTAATGTAAAGACTTTGATCCGCGGATGCGCTGATGCAGTTCAGGATGCTGAAAAGGCTATTGCATTCTTTAAAATGAACGGCACAAAATTCCGGATTGATACCAACCGCATCATATTAGGTGGCAACTCGGCCGGCGCAATGATCGCGCTGCAGGCCGTTTACAGCAATAACGCAGACCTTGCCCTATTAGCGGACAGCACGGATAAAACACATTTTTCAACAGGTTCCTATAATCCTCAACATATTGCTGCTGTAATTAATTTCTGGGGAGCACTGTTTAAAATAAACTGGTTAACAAATGCACGGGTTCCAATCGTAAGCGTGCATGGCAGCAACGATCACGTTGTGCCGATTGGAAAAACCAGCTCGTCCTTTTACGGAAGTCAGCGTATACATGAAAAAGCAGATGATCTGCATATACCAAACCGCCTTAAAATATTCGAAGGTTATGGACATGAACTTCAAAAACATTTTAAACCGCTCTTTTCAAGTGCCGCCACAAAACGGAGATGGCTGGAGGCAGGCGCGTTTGCAGCCGATTTTTTGCGACGTGCTCGACAACGACGGGCTGCGCGTCGACGCCACCGACAATGCGCATACGGTGGAAGGCTGGGATTCGCTGGCACATATCCGTCTGATCATGGCGATCGAATCACAATTCAAAATCAGGTTCGCGCTGTCCGAATTGGAGGACATGAAAGATATCGGCGAAATGATCAGCTTGACGTGCGGAAGCACCTTTTCGACGGCGGCCTGCCGGCGCGCCTCC
>JBDUCW010000064.1:0-24663 GCA_040003235.1 Ferruginibacter sp.
GGAAGCGATCTTTCAACAACTGGAAGGCGTTGAAAAAGTAACCAGTGGTTACAGCGGTGGCAAAGTTGATAACCCAACTTATCACCAGGTCTGCGGTGGCCAGACAGAACACGCCGAATGTCTGCAGATTGAATATGATCCTTCGAAAATAAGTTTTGATGAACTGCTGAAAGTATTCTGGCAGGTGCATGACCCAACAACTTTGAACCGGCAGGGTGCTGATGTAGGTACACAATACCGAAGCGTAATATTTTATCACAATGAAGAACAAAAAGAAAAAGCTGAAGCATATAAAGCAGCGCTGGATAAAAGCGGAGCCTTCAATAACCCGATTGTAACTACTCTTGAGCCAGCAGGTAAATTTTATCCCGCAGAAGATTATCACCAGAATTATTACAATGATAATAAGAACCAGAACTCTTATTGTTCGGTTGTAATTAAACCAAAGCTGGATAAGTTTGAGAAAGCGTTTAAAGAGAAATTAAAAGAGAAGATTTGATGATTTGGTAATTTGGTAATTTTTCCGGCTCGACCTAGTTTGCAGATTTCAAAACAATTTTCGAAACGAAGAAATCATTAATTATTAATCATTAATTTTTTAATTTCTCTCTCCGGATGTGACTTTCCGTGATGACATGTATAACAGGTTATTTTTAATGGACGGGCCGGATTACGGCGGGGAAAATATTCCTTATTTATAGAATCAGTCATGCGCATCATATCCCGACATTCTTCTTTGTCATGAATAGCGTCGCTGGCATAATCTTCTTTGTGTTCGGCATTATCCAAAACGTGACAATGGCTGCAGGTCACGCCCAGCGAACTTTCGTAGGTCTCCATGATGGTCATCAATGAATCTTCAGAAATATCTTTGGGTAATACTTTCAGGTTCTTGAACGTATCATGCGGCCGCATAGCAGTCATGCCCATGATAACGAATGCCGCAATGCCGGCGATAACTAATATTTTATTTGACCATTTCATCGTTTATAATTTTTGGGTCCGTCGTAATTCCAGCAAATTTAAACTGTTGGGGTTAAAGTTTTTGATATTCGTGTGTACCAAATGTATAACCATATCATAAAATAAGGGCACAACAGGCGCATCAGCAATTACCAATTGATCCATCCGCCGGTATAAGATATAGCGTGCGGAATCATTTTTTTCAGTAAGTGCCGTTTCATACAATGCATCAAAGGCTGCATTTTTATACCGGGTATAATTTGGCGGGGCCGGATTCTTACTATAAAAAACACTAAGGTAATTTTCCGCATCAGGATAATCTGCGATCCAGCTGCCGCGGAACATGAGTGCCTGCGATTTACTGGTTTGTTCCAGCAATAAACTTTTCTGTATTGCTTCTACCTGTACTTTAATTCCAACCTGGTTTAATTCCGTAGCGATAAAAGTTCCGAGGTCTGCATAAATGGGAATGGTCAGTAATTTAATTGATGGCAATCCTTTGCCTTCGGGATAACCAGCCTCAGCAAGCAATTGTTTTGCTTTATCCGGATCAAAATGATAACCTTTTACTTCATTCGTATCAAAAGAAGGAAGTCCCATCGGAACAAACCCGCTTTCAGCTGCAGTGCCAATTGAATTGCGCATGTACAACATTAATTTTTTTCTGTTGAATCCATAATTAATGGCCTGACGGATCTTTTGCAAACGCAATGGCGAATTTTTAACCAGTTCATTCAATGTGTCTGTCAGGATCCCAATGTATTCAATATTGAGATAAGGATGCTTATGCAGTTCCAGTTTTCCTTCCCATTGTTTTTTTAAGTTGCCGGTCTTGGTTAATACTTCATCTTTAAATGAAGCATCAATGTCATTGATGAAGTCGAGCCGGTTCTGTTGAAATTCTAAAAATTCTGTTGCCTTACTATCGTAAAAAGAAATTTTTATTCCATCAAGATAGGGCAACCGGTTTCCTGCTGCATCTTTTTCAAAATAGTGATCATTCTTTTTCAATACCATTGCCTGACCTTCTTCCCATGCAACAAAAGCAAAAGGCCCGGTGCCGACGGGATGACGCCGGAAATCTGTACCATACATTTCTATTGCTTCATGCGGAATGATACTGCAATACTGCATACTTAATATTCCGAGTATGGGTTGAAAAGGATGCAACAATTTCAACCGGAATGTAGAATCATCCATTGCTTTAAACCCTCCCATACTGTCGATCCTGTTATTGAAGATCCATGCACCCGGACTTGCGACCGATCGATCAACAATTCGGCCCAGGCTGTATTCCACGTCTTTTGCAATCAGTCTTCTTCCTTTGCCGTTTTCAAAACATGCATCATCGTGAAAAAAAATATCCGTGCGTAAATGAAAAGTAAAACTGAGATTGTCTGGAGAGATATCCCAACTTTTTGCAAGCGAAGGCCCCAGATTCATGTTGCTGTCTACTTCAATTAAAGTATTATAGAATTGATGAATTGCCCACATGATACTTTGATTTTTTGCAAAGGCGGGATCCAATGAAGCAATACCGGTCTGTTCGTTGTAGTGAAAGATCTTTTTATCAGGATGCTGGTGATTGTTACAGCCTATTGCTAATATGAAACAGCATAGGAATATGAATTGATAATGGATAATTGATAATTGATAATTCCTCAGATTTGTTTTTTTATAATGACCACGCATATTACTTTTATTCGATGAACTTTATTTTAAGGTACACTATTTAAAATTATAAAACATTGTCCATTGTGGAGTCTATTAATTTATTATCCTCTCCATCCATCATTTTATCAATACAGATAAAATTTTCTGCATAAATTTATAGACTTAAAAATTCCGATATGAATAATTCTCTTCGAATTGCGCTGATATTATCCATTATCCAATTATCCATTATCCATTTGACAGGACAACCGCTAAATCAAAAAGAGGTCTTCACACACGCAGATACGCTACGTGGAACTTATGGCCCCGCAAGGGATTGGTGGGATGTGACCAAATACGATCTGCACGTTAGCTTTAATATCAATGACAGTACGATCAGTGGTTATAATATCATTCAGTTTAAAACTTTAAAGAAAGGAAATGTAATGCAGATCGATCTGCAGGAACCGATGATACTGGATGGATACCAGTTCGGGCTTAACCGCCCTGCTTCTTCCGAACAGAAACTGCAGGATTTTAAAAAAGATGGCAATGCTTATTTCATCAACGTTTCAAAGAATTACATCAGAGGTGATGTAAGAGACAAAATATATCTCACGCTGTTTTATCATGGCCGCCCACGCGTTGCCGTTCGGCCGCCCTGGGATGGTGGTGCCATCTGGAAAAAAGATAAGAATAAAAATCCCTGGGTTACAATTGCCTGCCAGGGTCTGGGCGCCAGCGTTTGGTATCCCTGTAAAGATCACCAGCACGATGAACCCGACAGTGCAGAAATGCATATTACCTGTCCTGATAGTTTAATGTGTGTAGGCAATGGACGTTACCGGGGCAAGATCAGCAACAACGATGGTACTGCCACTTATGATTGGGCAGTTGTAAATCCCATTAATAATTATTGCATCATTCCTTATATCGGCAAGTATGTTCATTTCGGTGAAGTATTTAAAGGTGAGAAAGGCGATCTCGATATGGACTATTGGGTACTGGATTATAATCTTGAAAAAGCAAAAACACAATTCAAAGATGCCCCACGCATGATGAAGGCTTTTGAGTTCTGGTTTGGCCCTTATCCGTTTTATGAAGATGGTTATAAATTAGTGGATGCACCACATCTTGGAATGGAGCACCAGGGTGCAACAGCTTATGGTAATGGTTATAAGATGGGTTATGCAGGCCGTGATCTTTCAGGTACCGGTTGGGGAATGAAATGGGATTTTATCATTGTACATGAAAGTGGTCATGACTGGTTTGCCAATAACATAACTTCCAAGGATATTGCTGATATGTGGATCCATGAAGGATTTACAAACTACAGCGAAACATTGTTCACCGAATTTTATTATGGTAAAGAAGCCGGCAGTGATTATGTCATCGGTACGAGGAAACTCATCAGCAACACTTCGCCGATCATCGGTGAGTATGGCGTAAACAAAGAAGGCAGCGGCGACATGTATTACAAAGGAGGTAACATGCTGCATACCATCCGGCAACTTATCAACAATGATTCTTTATTCAGAAATATTTTACGCGGACTCAATAAAACTTTTTATCACCAGACTGTTGATACCAAACAGGTGGAAGATTATATGAGCAAAGAATCGCACATGGATCTCAGTAAAATATTTGATCAGTATCTGCGCGGCACCATGATTCCGACGCTTGAATATAAAATTGAAAACAATCAGCTCAGT
Source organism: Ferruginibacter sp. (assembly GCA_040003235.1). Taxonomy (GTDB): domain Bacteria; phylum Bacteroidota; class Bacteroidia; order Chitinophagales; family Chitinophagaceae; genus Ferruginibacter. The sequence continues at coordinate 4,329 of JBDUCW010000064.1, forward strand.
TATAAATGGACGAACTGCGTAAAAGGTTTTGAGATGCCGGTAAAAGTGCTGGTAGCAAAAGATAAATATCAATTGATCTATCCCACTGACAGTAAAATAAAATCTACAGAAGTAAATTTAGGCGATGAGAAATTCCAGGTAGAGCGGAATTTTTATGTAAAGTTGAAGATGTGAAAATATGAAGATGTGGAGATATGAAGATGTGGAAATGTGGAAATGAGAAGATTTTCGGTACGATAATTATTTCATGTATTGATGACTATAATTTATTGAGTGGCTTCGATAAAAGAATCAGCACATTTTCACATTTACACATTAGCACATCACTAATTGAGCAACGAATTAAGTTTTCTCAGCAGGTCTTTCCCTCTTAAATTTTTACCGATTACTTTTCCCTGCGGATCGAGTAATAAATTCTGTGGAATACTCTGAATACCAAACTGGGCGCCCACTGCATTGCCCCAGCCTTTGAGGTCGCTCACATGATTCCAGTTAAGACCATCCTGTGCAATGGCATTGATCCATGCGGGCTTGGCCTGGTCGAATGAAACACCGAGCACCGTAAAATTTTTGCTGTTGTATTGATTGAACGCCGCTACCACATTCGGATTTTCCTGGCGGCATGGCCTGCACCAGCTTGCCCAGAAATCTACGAGTAAATATTTACCGCGGAAAGAAGTGAGTGCAACCGGATTGCCGGTACTATCGGTCTGTGTAAAATTGGGTAACTCAACGCCGATCGGAATACGTTTAGCAGCTTGTATTTGTTGTGCCACATAGTTAGCATAAGGTGTGAACCGGATATTCTGATCCAGTGAATTATATAATTGTGCGATTAATGCTTCCTTTTCAGGAGCAGTATTGTTCAATATCACCAACGCAACCGGGCTCACATAAGATGAAGGATGCTGTTGAATAAAATTGGTAAGCGATGTGGTTAAATTATTTCTTGTAGCAACATCATATACATCGCCTTCGTTGGTCAATGCCTGTTGCAGCGGCCCGATCTGGTTCTGCAGATCACCGAACAATTTATGTGTAGGTGATCCCGAGATCGTTGTCTTTGCCGGCATTGATGCGTCCATCGTAATTTCGATAGCACTGTTATCTAAAAATAACTGGATCGGTTGCGTCTGCCCGAAATACAATTGTTTTAATTCCGGTTGCTGCACTTTTCCACTAAAACTGAATTTATTTTTTATGATCTTGGCCTGTTCATCGAGTGATCCGGTCTGCTCATTGTAAAACGAAACTTCAGTTCCATCAGCAAAGCCGGTTACAGTACCATACACTAGATATCCATCAACAGGTTTTACCGGAATACTTTCTTTTACAACTTTTACTTGTGTTTTTGGAATGCCAGGTTTTATGTTTGTTCCAGGTTTTTTCACAACAGTACGTTGGGCAAATGCTGCAAAAGGCAGAAATACAATCAGAAAAAATAATCGCTTCATATACTTTCTTTAAAGATGCAAGTTACTTCGTTTTCTGGAAAAAATGATGCGGGGAAGGCGGGAAGTTATTGCCACGAATAGCACGAATGGACACGAATTATTTATACTGATTAGTGCATTGTGTTTTATGGAAATCAAGTTAACAAATTATCAGACGGGAAGGAGGTGAACGGGAAGTTATTGCCACAAATGACAGAAATTACACGAATTAGAATCTGTGGAATTATTTTTAAACAACTTATTAAGTGGGAAATAAATATATTTTTGCGCTATACATTATTCATGCTCACCGTCTTCCCGCCTTCCCGTCAATCATTCTACAATACTTTTCAAAAATTTCGCTGTAACCTCTTTTATATTATTTCCTGCATTCAATTCCTTAATATATGCGGAGCCAATGATGGCACCGTTTGTATGGAGACAGGCCGCGTCAAAAGTTGCTTTATCTTTTATTCCAAAACCAACCAGTATTGGATTTTTTAACTGCATATTTTTCAATCTTTCAAAATATCCCTGCTGTTCATCCAATGGTTTGTTGTTGCCGGTGGTAGATGAAGAAGAGACCGCATAAATAAATCCGCTCCCCAACTCATCTATTTTCCGAATTCTTTCTGCAGAAGTTTCGGGTGTGATCAAAAAGATCATATCCAGACCATATTTTTTTATAATGTTGCCGTATTCAGTTTCAAATTCATATAAAGGAAGATCAGGCAATATCAATCCGTCGATTCCAATTTCAGCAGCCTTTGCACAAAAATTTTCAAAACCAAATTGCAGCACCGGGTTCATATAGCCCATTAACAAAACGGGTATTTGAATCGTGTTGCGAAATCCATTCAGCTGTTCAAAAAGTTTAGGAATCGTCATGCCATTCTCTAATGCTTTTGCACTGCTGGCCTGTATTACAGGTCCATCGGCAAGTGGATCGCTGTAAGGCATTCCGAGTTCGATAATGTCGGCGTTATTCAATTGCAATGCCTGCATGATATCCATAGTACTTTCCAATGCAGGATAACCTGCGGTGCAGTATACATTCAATATTCCGGATGACTTTTTTTTAAATAGCGCTGTTAATCTGCTCATGATTTTATCTTTCTGCAGGAACGATGGTAAGATCCTTATCCCCTAAAATAATATGATGATAAGCAGGCTTGGCATCAACGTCGAGCGTTAATTTATAGAGGGCTTTTTTGCCGGCAGCAACCGCTTCCGGAAAACTCACGATCAGGCTGTCTCCTTTTCTTTCTATCTTATAATTCTTCCCATCAAACGGATCTTCAATGCAATAATCGAATTCATATCTTTCGCCATTGATGTTAGAATTCATATTGATGGGAGCTTTTTGCTGTGAACAATCACCGATCTTTTCAGCTTTCAGGGTATGATTGATAAATGAATCACTGCAGGAATTCAGTAGGCACGCTATTCCGATGATCGATAAGTATTTCATTTTTTATTTTTTATTAAAAAGTTATAAGTAGTAAGTAATAAGTTATAAGTAGTAAGTAAAAAAAAATGCCATGTATTTCAAACTTTCAACTTAAGACTGTTTACAAATACTTCATATAAGTCGCCAGGTCTTTATCTCCTCTTCCGCTCAGACAAATTACGATACGGTCGTCCTGATCAAATTTAATTTTATCCAGTACTGCAAATGCATGCGCAGTTTCGAGTGCAGGAATAATGCCTTCGAGTTTACAGATATCAAACGCTGCCGCAACGGCTTCATCATCGGTTGCACTTAAAAAAACAGCACGACCGCTTTCAAACAAATGCGCATGCAAAGGCCCGATACCCGGATAATCGAGTCCGGCTGAAATGCTGTGTGGTTCTGTCACCTGGCCATCTGCTGTCTGCATTACAAAACTTTTACTGCCATGCAGAATACCGGCTGTACCTAATTGCGTAGTGGCTGCACTCATGCCGCTGTTGATACCAAGACCGGCAGCTTCTACCGCAATGAGTTTTACTTTTTCTTCTTCCAGGAAATGATAAAAAGCACCGGCTGCATTGCTGCCACCACCCACACATGCAATAACGTGTGTAGGTAATTCATTTCCCGTTTCTTCTTTTAACTGCGCTCTTATTTCTTTGCTTATCACACTTTGAAATCTTGCCACCATATCCGGATAAGGATGAGGCCCTACCACTGAACCGATGATATAATGTGTATCAACCGGGTTGTTGATCCAATCGCGGATCGCTTCATTGGTAGCGTCTTTCAATGTCTTGCTGCCGCTTGTTGCTGGAATCACCGTTGCACCCAGCATTTTCATACGGGCAACATTCGGCGCCTGACGTTCAATATCTTTTTCACCCATGTACACAATGCATTCCATTCCTTTCAAAGCACAAACAGTTGCAGTAGCCACGCCATGTTGGCCGGCACCGGTCTCTGCAATAATTCTTGTTTTACCCAATCGTCTTGCCAGCAATATCTGCCCGATGGTATTGTTTATTTTATGAGCACCGGTATGACAAAGGTCTTCCCGTTTCAAATAAATATTTGTTCCGTATTTGCTGCTCAGTCTTTCTGCAAAAAATAAAGGCGTTGGTCTACCTACATAATCTTTCAGCAGTTTATTAAATTCAGCAATAAATGCCGGTTCATTCATGATCTGCAGATATTGCTCCTGTAGTTGCTGCACATTTGGATACAGCATTTCAGGAATGAATGCGCCACCGAATTGACCGTAATAGCCGTGTTCGTTGGGCGATGTATAATTATTTGTTGAAGACATTCTTAAATTGATAAATTGTCAATTGATAATTGTTGGTTTGAACTTCAATTATTAAAAAATTTTCTGTAATCCTTCTTTAAAAAAACAATTCAACCATATAACCATGCACCATTATAAAATGAGCTGCAAAAATTTTAAATCCAGCCAGCGGTCAAATTTAAATCCTACTTCTTTGAAGAGCGCTACTTCTTTAAAACCAAAACTTTCATGCAGGCAGATACTGATATCATTACCGGCATCAATACCTGCAACGATAGTATGCAGTTTTAAATCTTTCGCAGCTTGGATCAAAGGCGGCATTAATAATTTACCAACGCCTTTTCCTCTTGCATGTGCCGCCACGTGAATGGTATTTTCAACCGTATAGAGGTAAGCCGGGAAGGCCCGGAAAGGCCCGATGGTGCTCATTCCCAGGATAATGCCTTTTTCATCTGCTACAAAGATCGGGAAGCCCTGTTTTGCCCGGTCATCAAACCATTGCTTCCTCATTTCCAGGGTATGTGGTTGATAAGCATATACGGCGGTTGTATTCAGTATGATCTCATTGTAAATCTCCAGTATTTTCGGAAGATCTTCTTCAGTCGCTCTTCTAATGTTGATCATTTAAAAAGTTTGAAGGTTAGAAAGTTGGTAAGTTTAGTAAGGCAACCAAGTTTAATGCTTTTTATTTATCCCTTACTATTCATCAGTCGTCAACTTCTCGACAATACTTACTCCTCAACTTTCTTATTCCTTATTATTTATTTCTTATTCCTTATTTCTTCAGTGCCTGTTTAAACTGCAGTACCAATCCCATATCTTTTACACCGGGTTCTTTTTCAAACCGGCTGTTGATATCCACTGCATAAAAATCAGGATGCTTAAATGCTTTTAGTTTTGCAGCATCTTCCAGACCGATACCGCCACTTAAAAAAAATGGTTTTTCAATCTTGCTTTTGCTGATCGCTGTCCAATCGAACTGTTTACCTGTTCCGCCAAAGGCATCATCCGTTGCAGTATCGAATAAATAATAATCGCAGACGGCATCGTAATCTGCGAGCAGTTCATCCACAGCATTCTTTTGCGTGGGCTTGATGTGAAATGTTTTGATGACTTCCAGTTCCGCAGAAAGGTCTTCACATAGATCCGGCGATTCATTTCCGTGCAGTTGTACAATGTCCAGTGAATACGCTTCAACGATTTTCATGATCTCATCATATTCTTCATTGACAAACACCCCTACTTTTTTAAGATCGAGATCAGAAGACTTGAGATCTTTCGCAGCAATTTTATCCCCGGCATAACGCGGCGAATCCTTTACAAAGATCAATCCTGCAAAATCAATATCCAGGCCTTCGAGCTGTTGTAATTGTTTTAATTGTGTTATTCCACAGACTTTAATATTCATATTTTCTTTTTTATTACACGGATTTTACGGATTACACGGATTTGATTACAAAAAGATTTCTGATTTGAATTTACTAAGTCCTCCAGTTTCAGAGAATCCGTCGAACATAAATCCGGATCCAGTAATCTTTTTTAAATCAGTGTAATAAAAATCAGCTTTTTACATTGTGAATAAATTGATTTATTTTTTTCATGTCCTTAATGCCCGGTGCTGTTTCAAATTTTGTGTTGATGTCAACTGCAAACAATGCTTTGGCAACGGGTTCTTTTGAAAATTCTTTTAATTTGTTTGTATCCCCAGGCTCAATACCACCACCGAGGAAGAACGGTTTTCCGACCGTGATATTTTTCAGCATGTTCCAGTCGAACTTTTTATCCGTACCACCATAACCAGCGCCTTCGGTATCAAATAAAAACATATCGCACACTTCCATATAATCCCAGATCAGCCGTTCAATATTTGTTTGTTCTGTTATCCTGAATGCCTTGATCACAGAAATATAATCGGCAATCTTTTCGCAATACTTGGGTGTTTCATCGCCATGCAACTGAACCATGTGCAAGCCGCACTCATCAATCATTGTAAGCAATTCATGCACCTGCGCATTTACAAACACACCTACTTTATTAAGTTGCCTTTCTTTCTTCAGTTGCGTTGTTGTTAGATGACGAAACACGTACCTTGGCGATTTAGGATAGAAGATAAAACCGGCAAAGGAAGCGCCCATGTCTTCCAGTTCTTCTGCCTGCTGCAGTTGTGTAACGCCACAAACTTTTACTCTCATTGGTAATTGTTTAGTTGTTGTACAAAACTGGCAAATGCAATCGCGGGATCGGCTTCTTTCATAAATGTTTCCCCGATAAGGAATCCGGTATAATCATGATGCCGTCGCAACAAATTTATGACAGCCGCATCATTAATCCCGCTCTCGGAAATTTTTATTTTGCCGGGAGGAATCAATGCTGCCAGCCTGATGGAAGTATTGATATCAACATCAAAGGTTTTAAGGTTGCGGTTATTTACGCCCACCATGTCAACCTCATCACAGATATGCTGAAGTTCATCTTCATTATGTATCTCCAGCAATACTTCGAGCTGCAGACTTTTTGCAGAGACGGCCAACTGCTTTACCGCGGCTGGACTGAGATTGGCGGCGATCAGCAATATTACATCAGCACCCAATGACCGGGCTTCTGTCAATTGATATTCATCAATGATAAAATCTTTTTTTAAGATCGGAATTTCATTTTGCCTTGCGGCGAGCAGGTCTTTACTGCTGCCGCCAAAAAAATGTGTATCTGTCAACACAGATAAGCCACTTGCCCCATTAGCCGTGTAAGCTTTGGTAACAGTTTCAACAGCCGCAGTTTTATTGATAGCACCTTTCGACGGCGACTTTCTTTTGAATTCTGCAATAATGCCCGTTTTGGTAGTATCCAATAAAAAAGATTTCAGGGAGAGCGTCTTTCTCTGATAATGTTCTGTCTGCTGCAATTCTTCAATGCTCACATTCGCCTTTTGAAAAGCGACCTCTCTTTTTTTATGTTCAATAATTGTTTGCAGAATATTCATTTAAAACTATGTTGGGTGTTAAGTGTTGAGTTTATTTATTTTGCTGGATACTGATATTATTCGATGCAAGCAATTTATTCAGACTGTTCAAGGCCTTTCCGTTTTCCAGACTTTCAAGAGCGGCATTATAAGCATCTTCATAAATTTTATATCTACCGGTTACATGCAGTGCTACGGCTGCATTGGCCAGTACCACTGCATTCTGTGCCCAGCTACCTTCGCCTTTCAGTATCTTCATAAATATCTTCGCCGCTTCTTCAACCGAATTGCCGCCATGCAGATCTGCAGCACTTACTGTTCTTTTACCCAGCGTTTCTGCACTCATTATTTTTTCACCTTCATTGCTGATAACCTTTGTGTCATTGGTCAGAGAAATTTCATCATAGCCGTCAAGCCCATGAATAATGGTAAATGGATTTCCCGATTGCTGCAACAGATAATTATAGATCCGGGCCATCTCCAGGTTATAAACTCCAACTAACTGATATTTTGGCTGCGCAGGATTTACCATCGGTCCGAGCATATTAAAAAAAGTGCGCACCGCAAGATTTTTACGGATGCCTGCGACGGCCTTCAATGCTGGATGAAACAAAGGTGCATGTAAAAAACAAATGCCTGCTTCATCCAGTTCTGCAGAAAGTTTTTTACTGTCAGAGGAAAACCGGTAACCCAATTGTTCCATAACATTGCTGCTGCCGCTGATGGAAGAAGCGCCATAGTTTCCGTGCTTGGCAACTTTTTGTCCCGCTCCAGCAACAATAAAACAACTGAGTGTTGAAATGTTGAATGTGTTTTTGCCATCACCACCTGTACCAACAATATCAATTGTTTCATGATCACCCAAATCAACGGGCACACAGAGTTCCAGCAAGGCATCTCGGAACCCGAGCAGTTCTTCAATGCTGATGGTGCGCATGAGGTACACCGTTATGAAAGAAGAAATCTCGCTTTCATTATACATTCCTTTTGAAATATTCAGCAGCACTTCTTTTGCCTGCTCCCGGCTGAGTATTTTGTGTTCAAATAAATATTGAAGGATCTTTTTCATAAATATATTTTTCACCGCTAAGGCGCAAATTTATTTTTTATTATTTGTTCATAAACTCGTCCCGCTTAGTCCCTAACTCTTAATTCATAATTCTTAATTCTTAACTCTTAACTCTTAACTCTTAATTTAAAGTCTCCGCGACTTTGCGCCTTTGCGGTTAAGCCTTCAGCCAGTTTCGCATGATCTGTTCTCCATCAGGAGTTAACACACTTTCAGGATGAAACTGAACGCCTTTTATATCAAATCTTTTGTGCTGCAACGCCATAATATATCCATTCGCATCTTCGGCAGTGATCTCCAGTTCTTCCGGAAAATTTTCTCTACTGATGACCCAGCTATGATAGCGGCCAACGTTAATGCTGGAAGGCAACCCTGTAAAAAGTTGAGTATTGACGGTTGACAGTTGACAGGGAGTAGCAACGCCATGGAAAACTGTTGCAAGATTAATCAATGTTCCTCCGAAAGCCTGTCCAATGGCCTGGTGCCCCAAACATACACCCATTATGGATTTGGTAGCAGCATATTCTTTTATCAATGGCAGCAGCAAGCCTGCTTCTTCCGGAATGCCGGGGCCGGGAGATAAGATGATCTTATCATATTCCTTTACTTTTTCCAGCGCGATCTGGTCGTTGCGAAACACTTCCACTTTTTCATGTGTGATCTTTTCCACCAGGTGAACAAGATTGTAAGTAAAAGAATCGTAATTGTCGAAGACGAGTATTTTTTGTTTGGTCATAATTATTTTATTCAAATGCTTCCAACTCTGGAAAAAAATATTCAATATTCAATACACAATGCTCAAATTGAAAAGCCCATGACCTTGAAAATTGTTTGTTGAGAATTGATCATTGAGCATTTGTATTTATTTGGTAAGATCACCAGCGATCAGGACTGCCTTCTTCAGTGCTCCCAATTTATTATTCACTTCCTGCAATTCATCTTCCGGTTTACTGGCAGCCACAATTCCTGCTCCTGCCTGGTACGTGAGTGTATTATTTTTACTTAAAAAAGTTCTGATCATAATGGCATGATTGAAACTTCCGTTGAAACCAATAAACCCGATGCATCCGCCGTAATAGCTGCGGGGCGTAGGTTCCAACTCATCTATCAATTGCATGGCTTTGAATTTCGGTGCACCGCTCAAGGTTCCCGCAGGAAAACTTACAGCAAGTAATTCAAAAGGATTGTACCCTGTTCTTGTCTTGCCGGTCACCTCGCTTACCAAGTGAATCACATGACTGTAATATTGCACCTGCCTGAAATGAGTCACCTGCACTGCATCACATTTTCGACTAAGATCATTTCTTGCAAGATCCACCAACATTACGTGCTCTGCATTTTCTTTGGCGTCTGCCAGTAATTTTTCCGCGAGGGCCTGGTCCTGTTCATCATCACCGGTACGTTTAAAAGTTCCTGCTATGGGATGCAAAACTGCATTGCCGTTTTGAATCACCAGTTGCGCTTCGGGTGAAGAGCCCATTAATTTATAATCGCCGTAATCAAAATAAAATAAATAAGGCGAAGGATTGATGCTGCGCAAAGCCCTGTAAACATTGAATTCATCACCTGTAAATTTTTGCTGAAACCTGCGGCTGAGCACGATCTGAAAAACATCGCCACGATGACAATGTTTGATCCCTTCTTTTACCATCGCGATATAATCTTCATTATTCATATTGGAAAATTCATCCCCGCTGGTCTTAAAAGGAAACACCGGAACGTCTTTGCTTTTGATCAGTGATTCTACCATGGCAGATTCACTTTCTGTTCCCGCAATAATATTTTCGCAAAGAAATAATTCATCTTTGAAATGATTGATCGCGATCACATATTGATACAACCGGTAACGCAGTAAAGGGATCGAAGTCTCCAAACCTTCAGCAGGATTGAGTTTGATGGAATCAAAAAACTGAACACCATCATAAGATGTATAGCCAAAAAGTCCCTGCGCAAAAGCTGCTTCTTTTTCGGCTGCAGGAACAATTTCAAACTGCTGCATAAAATCCTGCAGTAACGAAGGCACTTGCAACACATCTTCAATTACGGTTGATTGTGCTTCACGTCCCGGCAATTTGAATTCGATCTTTTTAATATTTTTTATTTCAATACCTGCAATTGCATTGATGCCGATAAAAGAATAACTGTTTTCCGATGCATGATGATCGGTGCTTTCCAAAAGGATGGTATCTCTGAACCGATCGCGCAACCGCAGGTAAATACTTACCGGCGTATAAAGATCCGCCAGCATTTTTTTACAACTTGTCTGTATATTGATCTTCTTCATATCTTTTTTTTTAACGGGCATTAGTTCTATCCCGGTCATCGTTGTGTCACTCACTTCGGCTTTTTCAGCTCAGGGCAACAAAATAAAAAACCCGGCAACTTGTGCCGGGCTTGAGAATATTTTGTACAAATATCAATAGCAACAGGGCACGTCAGCTGACTGTGCTCCACCACCAACCATTGTTATTTGAGAATTGCATTTTCATTTTCTATTGCAAATATAAGATGCCTGATTTTAATTAGGCAAATTTTTTTATATGCTTTACCTTGAATAAAAATCAACACATGAATATTATAGTTTTTGGAGCAACCGGAATGATGGGAAAACAATTGGTACAGCAATCATTATACAGAGGTTTTAATGTAAAAGCTTTCGGCAGAAATGTATATACCACCGATTATCTGCAGACCGAAAAACTGGAACTGGTGAAAGGTGCATTATTCGACGAAGGAGAAGTATTTCATGCAGTAAAAAATTGCGACGCCGTATTAAGCGCACTTGGCGGCGGTTTTGACGGTACTGACAAGACACGGAGTCTGGGCATTAAAAATATCATTGCACAAATGGAAAAGGCAAAAGTTAAAAGGATCATTGCTATCGGCGGCATGGGCATACTGGATACTGAAGAAGACAAAATGGTAATGGATACCGATGATTTTCCGGATAAATATCTTGCAGTCAATGGAGAACATCTGCAGGCTTATCAATTATTAAAAGCATCATCGCTTGACTGGACATTTGTCTGCCCATCTGATATTTCAAATGCAGGCCCCACCGGATCTTATCATGTTAATGCTGATCATTTACCTGAGCCGAACAATGACCGGATCAATGCAGGAGATGTTGCAATGTTCATGATCAATGAACTGGAAAAAAATGAATTTATAAAACACAGAGTTGGTATCAGTAATTAACCGGAACTTATTACACGAATTTTACCAATTACACTTATTAAAAATATAAGCTTGATAATTCGTGAAAAATAAATCTTTGTGGGGAAGGATTTTCAGAATGGCTTGACTCAAGTCTGAAATATATTTCAATAAGGAACGATGAAAGTAATGAGCGTTTGAAAACCACAAAAAGATATTGAATGATTCAAACAACAACTCCAGGAAAAAAAAGAAAGCATTAAAAATATTTTTTTAAAATCCGGAATCACCACCCACTTTCTTCCTGAGATTAGCGAGTGACGGATCCATCTGGATTGCTTTGTCACACATTCCCTGGCCTTTATCTTTCTGGCCTTTCTTCTGAAAACTAAGCCCCGCCTGGTATAACGCCTTTGCATCATTTGGATCGAGCTCTAATAATTTCTGACAATAGTCTAAAGACTTATCATACATTTTCCTGTTATAAAATGCATCAGCAACATCGCGGTACAAATCTTTTTTACCGGGATTTTTTTCAATCACTTTTTTGATCAGGTCTTCTCCTTTCTGATATTCCATTGAATAGATATACGAAAATCCGAGGTCGGTATTAAACTCATTACTGGCTGTGTAACCATGATCCAATGCTTTACTATAATAGATCACAGCGTCTTTGTAATGCTGTGCTTCATAATTTTCGTCAGCAAATTCTACCATCCATGAAACTTTGGTTGTATCCAGTTCAATGGCTTTTTTAAAATAAGGATAGGCTTTGGGACTGGCTTCCATTTCCAGGTAAACCTTAGCCAATGTATAATTTAACTGCGCATCAGCGGGATTGGATGCAAGTATTTTGAGTAACCCTTTTTCAGCTTTCGGGTAATCTTCGAGTTGATAATAGCTCATCGCCCTTATCCTGCCTTCTTCTTCACAGGAAGAACATTTATCCGCCATTTCAATTGCCTTTGCCCATTGGCGATAGTTATAGTTCAACTTCATCAATTCGCTGATGGCAGTCTTATTGCCTGGGTCCAGTTCATAAGCTTTATTGAAATTTAATTTCGCAAAGTCGGTCCTGCGCATTTCCTGGTTAACCAAACCATTTTCTACATAAGCCTGTACATTTTTATCGTTGAATGAAATTGATTTGTCAAAATATTTTGCAGCAACCATCCAATGCTTTGCATTTTTTTCTTCAATGCCTTTATTGAAATAATGTAGTGAACTATCCTGCGAATTTGCAGTAAGGGAAAGTATAACAGCGAAAGCCGCCGTGGTTGCAAGGTTTTTCATGATCATGTGAATAGGATACTGTTAGGAAATTACCTGAATATTACAGCTCCTAACGCGGGCAGGTGCACTTTTATTTCGTACCGCTTGTCTTTTTTGTCCACCAATGTTGCTTCTGCATCCGGTGTAAAGACATCACCCGTTCCCCAGTATTTTTCATCATTGCTGTTGAATATTTCTTTCCAGGCTGATTTGCCGCTGACCGTTATTTTCCAGTCACGACGGATTACCGGTGTCATATTCAAAATAATCAACAGATCATCTTTAGATTTTTTGCCTTTTCTTTTAAAGACGATCACACTATCGGCACGATGGCCAAGGTCAACCCATTCAAATCCTCCGGGATCAAACTGCAGTTCATAGAGAGCAGGTTCATCGCGGTAAAGACCGGAAAGATCTTTCACACATTCCTGTAATTTGTTATGGGCATCAAATTGTAATAATTCCCATTGCAGTTCACTTTTATAATTCCATTCAGCAGTCTGGCCAAATTCATTTCCCATGAAAAGAAGTTTCGCTCCCGGATGCATAAACATATAAGTGTACATCAACCTGAGGTTGGCAAATTTTTGCCATTCATCGCCGGGCATTTTATACAGCATGGGACTTTTGCCATGCACCACTTCATCATGACTGAGCGGCAGCATAAAATTTTCATCAAAAAAATACATCATGCTGAAGGTGAACTTATCCTGGTGATCTTTGCGGAAGAGCGGATCCATTTTAAAATAATCGAGCGTATCATGCATCCAGCCCATCATCCATTTCATACCAAAGCCAAGCCCGTCTTCAGTTGTGGGCCTGCTGATCTTTGGCCAGTCGGTTGCTTCTTCGGCGATGGTCTGCACATCCGGAAAATCGCGGTAAATGGTTTCATTCAGATCTTTGATGAATGCAATGGCTTCGATATTTCCATTGCCACCAAATTCATTCGGTTCCCATTGACCTTCTTCCCTGCTGTAATCCAGTTTCAGCATCGAACTCACCGCATCAACACGGATACCATCGATGTGAAATTTATCAAACCAGAATCTTGCGCTGCTGATAAGAAAAGATTTTACTTCTCCCCTTTTATAATTGAATATATAACTGTTCCAGTCGGGATGATATCCTTTGCGCATGTCGGCGTACTCATAAGTATGTGTACCATCAAACAAAAACAATCCATGAATATCATAAGGAAAATGAGAAGGAACCCAGTCGAGAATTACTCCAATGCCTGCATTGTGAAAAGCATCCACCATGGCCATAAAGTCTTCGGGTTTGCCAAAACGTGAGGTGGGTGCAAAATAACCAGTGCCCTGGTAGCCCCAGCTTCCATCGAATGGATGTTCCATTACCGGCATCAGTTCAACGTGTGTAAAATTCATTCCTTTCACATAAGGCACCAGCCTTTCCGTGATCTGCGCATAAGTATTATAACTTTCTTCATGTTTTTCAGGACGCATCCAGCTGGCAAGATGAACCTCATAAACACTCCATGCTGCGTTGAGTGAATTGTTCTTTTTTCTTTTCTTCATCCAATCTGCATCCGCCCATTCATATTGCATATTCCAGGTAATGGAAGCGGTTTGTGGACGCAGTTCCCAGTGATTGGCATAAGGATCGCCTTTATCAACCTGAACGCCATTAAAGCCGGTGATATGATATTTATAAGTGTCTCCTTTTTTAAAATTGGGAATGAATCCTTCCCAGATTCCGGATTGATCGAGCCTTACAAAAAGCGGGTATTCATTTTTTTTCCATTGATTAAAATCACCTACTACCGAAACCTTGGTTGCATTCGGAGCCCAGACTGCAAAATAAAATCCCCGGGTATTTAATACGGTAATTTCATGACTGCCGAATTTTTCATACAAACTGTAATTCGTTCCGTTCTGATAATTAGTGATATCCTGGTCATTGAAAAATGAATAATTCCATACAGGTTTTTCAGTATCTACAAAATGAACATCTTCATATTTTGTAACCGGTAACTCATTGATTTCTTCCGCTGAAGCATTAATTTTTTTCCGGCCTTGTTTTTTTTGATTGCTTTGCATATTATGAGGAAAATGAAAACGGGGAATCCTTTAACGTAAATTTAAGAATACCCTTTAAAGATAACATTAATTAAATCCATACTTTTCACTAATTTTTTAGTTTTAGCCATTAAAACAACCCAACCTGTATGAAGAAGCTAGCTGCACTGCTTGTATTGCTAACCTTTATTGCTATAGCCGTAACTGCCCAAACCACAATCAAAGGATCCGTCATGGATACCACTTCTAAAAAACCGGTTCAGAATGTTGTGCTGGCGCTCCTTAGACAAAAAGATTCTGTTCTATATAAATTCGTCCGTTCGGATGAAGCCGGCAATTTTACGATGAATAATATCAAGACAGGCGATTATGTATTAATGATCACTCACCCATTATATGCCGAATACGTGGATAATATTGAAGTGAAGAATGCTGAGCTGACCCTGGGAAATATTTCCATAACTCCTAAAAGCAAATTACTGGAAGAAGTAATTGTAAAAAGCGGAACGCCGATCAAGATCAAAGGCGATACCATCACTTATACGGCCGATAGTTTTAAAGTAAAGGAAGGTGCCAATGTAGAGGCATTACTGAAAAAACTTCCGGGGATACAGGTTGATAAAAACGGAAAGATCACCGCGATGGGTGAAGAAGTAAAAAAAGTATTGGTGGATGGTGAAGAATTTTTTGGTGATGATCCGGGAGTTGCTGTAAAAAATTTGCGGGCAGATGCCGTGAAAGAAGTTCAGGTATTTGATAAGAAGAGCGACCAGGCTGCGTTTACAGGAATTGACGATGGCGAAAAAAACAAGACCATCAACTTAAAATTAAAAGAAGACCGGAAAAAAGGATATTTCGGAAAAGCGGAACTTTCAGGCGGCCTGAAAGACAATTACAATAATTCCGCTATGCTGAATGCCTTTAAGGGCAAACGGAAATTTGCAACCTACGGGATCATGAGCAATACAGGGCAAACGAATCTTGACTGGGATGATGCGCAGAATTATGGTGGTGGCATGGACGGACTTGAAATGGGGATGAGCGATGATGGCGGTATGTATATGTCGTACAACGGTGGTGATGGTGATGATAATTACTGGGGCGGCAGAAACGGTATTCCGAAAAACTGGAATGCAGGCGTACACTACAGCAATAAGTTTGATGCAAAGAAGCAATCGCTTAACATGGGATATAAGTTTTCGAAAGTGAATGCGCCTGCCGGTACCACTACTTATTCCAAAACATTTTTGCCTGATACGAGTTGGAACACCAACAGCATCAGCAATTCTTTTTCATCAAAAATAAAACACGCATTCAATCTTACTTATGAGATCAGTCTTGATTCAATGAATTCATTAAAGATCACGGGTAAGTTTGGTGCCAACAATACGCAGAGCAGCAGCGATTATTATTCAGAAGCAGTTGATGCCAATGTGAGCAGTAAATTTATCAACAACAGTACGAGGAAGAGCAACAACAAATCCGACAACAACAGCATTGCCGGAACTGTATTGTGGAAACATAAATTTAAAAAGATATTCCGCACCATCTCTATCAACACTGATTTCAGCAGGTATGAATCCGATAACAGTGGATTTCTTTATTCGCTGAATAATTTTTTTACATCCGGTAATATTTACAAGAGAGATACAGTTGATCAGAAAAACATCCGGAATAATATCGGGCTTACCAGCAATACAAGGATTGCTTATACGGAGCCGTTGATCAAAGACATGTACCTCGAACTAAACTATACCATCAGCGCCAGCCGCAATTCAAATGACCGGACCAGTCTGAAAAAAGGTCTTGGAGATTATACGCAGGTGATCGATTCATTGAGCAATCATTTTGATTTTAATAAGCTGGTGAATAAACCGGGTGTCAATCTCCGTTATAATAAAAAGAAATACACTTTTTCAATAGGAAGCACGTTTGCGTTCAATCATTTTATTCAGAACAATGTGACTAAAAATCAGAATTACAATTATGATTTTTCAACTTTCTTTCCTTCCGCCTCTTTCAGTTATAAACTTAAAGGCAATAAGAATGTAAGATTATATTACAATGGTTCCGGCACTGCTCCTACTGCCGAACAGCTGCAGCCCATCAAAGACAATACGGATCCGCTGAATGTAGTGATCGGTAATCCGGATCTTAAACAATCTTTCCAGCATTCATTTGGCGCCAGCTATAATTTTTATGATATGCTCAAAGAAAAAAATCTGTGGAGCAATTTAAATATTTCCACTACGCAACATTCATTTGCCCAATACAGTTACATTGATACGCTGGGAAGAAGAAATTCACAGACGGTAAATGTAAACGGCGCTTATTATGTGAACCTGTACATGCAGTATGGATTCAAACTTAAAAAACCCAATCTGCGACTGGGTTTCAGTCCACGTTTCAACGGCAGCAGGAATATTGATTTTGTAAACGGTATCAAGAACGTAACCAATAATCAGAATTATGGATTTTCTGTGAACGTAAATAAAGAAGTGGATAAAAAATACAGTATTTCGCTTGGTCCGCAATTTTCTTACACGCATGCAACTGCAACCGTGAACAGCAGTGCCAATGCCAATTTCTGGTTACTGGGTGGCTATGGAGATGTAGACATTACATTACCATGGAAGCTTGAGTTTAGCACTGATGCCAATTTTGAGATCAGGCAGAAAGATCCGCGCTTTGATAAGAATACGAACTATACCAAATGGAATGCATCGCTTGAAAAAAATATTCTTAAGGATGTCTTTGTAGCAAAAGTGCAGGTGTTTGATATACTGGATCAGAACCGTGGTTACAACAGGAATTTCACGAGCTATAATTTTACAGAAAGTTTTTATAACACACTACGCCGTTACTGGATGCTGACCTTAACCTGGAACTTCAGCAAAAACGGCAAACCAGCAGAAATGTAATCAATATGAAATATTTTATTTTGACAGCCTTACTGGCAACAATTTTTTTAGAGGGTCAAAGCCAGCAGCAATTCATCAGCAAAGCCAAGATTGAATTTGAAGTAAAGTGTAATATCTATTCGCATCTCGGTGATGATGTCTGGGATCAGAATGCAAAGGATCGACTGCCAAAATTCTCTGTCAATTATTTCGATTATATTTTTTCAGAGAATAATAGATCGATCTATAAATTCAACCGCACCGGTAATACTCAGAAAATTCCTTCCTGGTACGACATCGGCAGTGAAGACAATGTTTGGTACAATGACTATACTGCCGGTACTTTCAGTGATGTAAAAGAAATGTGGGGCGATACATATGTATTGAAAGACAGTATTCCGAATATTGAATGGAAGATGACCAATGAGCACCGTACTATTGCAGGTTTCGATTGCAAGAAAGCTTTCGGAAAAATATTCGACAGTGTGTATGTCTTTGCTTTTTATACCGATGAAATACTGATCAGCGGCGGGCCGATGCACCTGGGTGGTTTACCCGGCATGATCCTCGGCGTAACCATACCACGCATGCATACTTCATGGATCGCAACAACTATCCAGGTAAATAATATTGATGAGAAAAAAATTGTTTTTCCTTCAAAAGGAAAAGTAAATAAGGCGTCAGATGTTCAAAAGAAAATTGCCGAAAGAATGAAGGACTGGGGCAATAAAGATGACTGGTATACCTGGAGGATGTTTATCTAGAAAATGTTTAAAAGGTTTAAAAAGTTTAAAGTTCAAGGTTTTTTAAATTTATTGCATCAATTCTCTAATGTAATGGCATGAATTCCGAAACCTCTTAAACTTTTTGAACGTCTTGAACTTATTGAACCTCTTAAACAACCTAAACACTGAAGCTCGTACCGCAACCGCAAGTCGTTCCTGCATTGGGATTTTTAAAAGTAAAACCGCGGCTGTTGAGCCCACCCTGCCAGTCGATCTCCATTCCAAGTAAATAAATGCTGTGTGATTTATTCATGATGCAGGGAACGCCTTCTATTTCAAAATGATCATCATTATCTGCTGTCTGGTCAAAACCAAGTACGTAGGTCATGCCGCTGCAACCGCCACCTTTTACGCCCACTCTTAATCGTTGTGATTTATCGAAGCCGGTTTCATTCATCAACCGTTTCATTTCATCAACCGCATTCTGCGTAAAACTTACCGGGGCTGTAATAATTGTTTCCATGTTCATGATTTTTACAAAGGTATAAACAAAACCGGGTTTGTAAAGTTCAGTTAGTTTCTAAATCGGGAATTAGTTCAGTTCAATAGTTTCTTCCAACTTATAACGTACACCGTATAACGTACAACGTATAACTTATAACGTATAACTTAAAACTTACAACTCTTACCGTACTTTTGCCCTAAATAAAATAACATGACCTTCCTCGATACAACAAATCTTGAATATGTGACCCTTGGCGCGCTGGGATTATTTTTTATTGCGATCGCCTGGCTGCTGGCCGAATTTAAAGGAATGAAAGATGAGATCAAGGAGCGTTTGGGCATTAATAATGAAACCATCAAACTGCGGCTGCAGGCTTATGAGCGGCTTACACTTTTTGCTGAAAGAGTAACTTTAAACAACCTCATTACCCGGCTTCCTTCGGATGGAGTAAGTGCGCACGTGATGCAACTGGCCATGGTGGAAAGTATCAAATCTGAATATGATTATAATGTTAGTCAGCAGATTTATGTGGGCAATGATATGTGGAAGGCCATCACCAAATTGCGTGACCAGAACATTTATATTATTTACCAGGTTGCTTCCACTTTGCCACCCAATGCTTCTGCAATGGATCTGAATAAACACATACTTGAGTACAGCATCGTTAATAAAAATGCTGAACTGAGCGGTATTGTACTGGACGCATTGAGATATGAAACAAAAAAGTTGTTTAAGTAAATTGTTATAGGTTACATTGTTATATGGCTGATGGACCGTAAATAATTATACTGCTCACAACAATTCAACAATAAGACAGTTTAACAATACATAATATAGCAATTCGAAAATTATTACGCAACGAATGTCAAAAAAAATATTCACCGATTCCGGCATTGAAATAAAAGAACTGTACGACAGGCCGGATGAAAATTCTGCAATAGAAAAGCCAGGCGAATTTCCTTACACAAGAGGTGTGCAACCCGATATGTATCGCGGAAGATTATGGACGATGCGACAATATGCTGGTTTTTCCACTGCCGAAGAAAGCAATAAACGGTATCACTATCTTTTATCACAGGGCGTAATGGGATTGAGTGTTGCCTTTGATCTGCCTACACAGATCGGTTATGACAGTGATCATGCACTTGCAGAAGGTGAAGTGGGTAAAGTGGGTGTGGCAATTGATTCACTGGAAGACATGGAAATATTATTCAGCGGAATAAAACTGGAAGACATTTCCACTTCCATGACCATCAACTCAACAGGTTTTATTTTACTGGCATTATATGTTGCCCTCGCAAAAAAACAAGGTGCTGATCTTAAAAAAATAACTGGCACAATTCAAAACGATATTTTAAAAGAATACGCAGCAAGAGGAACTTACATTTATCCGCCCAGACAATCCATGCGCATCATCACCGATATTTTTGAATGGTGTGCCAATGAACTTCCAAAATGGAATACGATCTCTATTTCGGGATATCACATCAGGGAAGCGGGAAGTACGGCTGTACAGGAGATCGCTTTTACATTAAG
>JBDUCW010000065.1:0-24446 GCA_040003235.1 Ferruginibacter sp.
AGGTGCCAGCTGATGCTTTCTCCTTCGCGGTCCTCATCCGATGCCAGCCAAACTTCATCTGATTTTTTTGCGAGACTTTTCAATTCATTTACCACCCGTTGTTTATCTTCCGGAACTTTATAACGCGGAGCGAAATTGTTATTGAGATCAATCCCCATGTCGTCTTTTTCAAGGTCGCGGATATGCCCGAAACAACTTTTCACCTGGAAATCACTCCCCAGGATCTTTTCAATTGTTTTGGCTTTTGCCGGACTTTCCACTATCAGTAAATTCTTTGCCATATCAACTTTGTTTTCTTTGTAACCGGCATTGGTACTGCATCCCGGCACTGTTGCGTCGCACTCTTGTACTGTCTATCTTTATTGAACAAAAACGAGATCGTGTTAAAAAAATTGCTTCCGAAAAACAGCATTCCTCTCTTTTTAAGCAATGCAATATTAGGGCAAAAATAAAAAATCAAATTTTTTTGTGCATTTCAGCATGCGGCGGGGAAAGACATTAAATAAAATCCGTGACCAGATTTATGGTCCTTTTGTCCCTGTAAATTTTATGATGGCCCAGTCCTTTTGTAATAACGAAATTTATATTGGCGTGGTTGTCTTCCTTTACTTTCAATGCATCTTCAATGGGCGTAACGTCATCATCTTCATCATGAATCCACAAAATATCTGCCTTGATATTTCTTATGGCCCGCCTCACAGAAAACCATTCCGTTGCCCGGTTGCTGATGCGGAATATAATCTCATCAAACTTTTTTCTGACTGATTTATTATGCAGGCGCAACATTTTAAATGCACCGTCTATGGCAGAAGTTGTTTCAGTGGCCGGTGCGATCAATGCAATTTTTATCTGTTCATCATGCGGAATATCTTCCAATGCGAGGCAAACGGCAAGACCACCAAAACTGTGACTTACAAAACCCTTTATCGGACCAAATAAATCAATGATCTTTTTTATAGCCCCTGCATATTGAACCGCATTCACGGTTTTGCCGGTACTGAGCCCATGTGCGGGGGCATCAAAAGCAAGTACTTCATATCCTTTTTTAGTAAAAGCTGAAATGTACCGGTCGAAATTATATACCGAAGATGAAAAGCCATGCAATATCAATACTTTGGGTGCAGCAGCTTTTATCCACCTGAAACCATTGATTGTAAACGCTTCATATACGAACTGGATCCGTTCTGCGTCATTAAAAATGGGCGCCGGAAGTCTCCGGGATTTAATATAAGGCGTACAGAATAACCTGAATGCAGATTCAGCAGTTTTATGGGGAGAGACCAGGGAAAGTAATTTGAATTTTGTTCTTAGGTAACTTATTACTAATCTTTGCTTAAATTTCATCTGGTATATTTATATTTCAGATGCCCTGATAAACATCATTAAACAATTGACTGCTGTGAAATCACCTTTCGCGTATTTGTGCCAGTCAAAGATAGTATATGAAAATAGTAATAATAGGATCCGGCAATGTGGCCACAGTGCTGGGTAAAAAGATCAAAGCGGCTGGCCATACCATTTTACAGGTCCTGAGCCGCAATATTGAACACGCTAAAATACTGGCGGATCAACTCAATTGTAAGGCCGGTGATTATGAAACCGGCGCTGATATGTCTGCCGACCTTTACCTGTTTGCAGTGGCCGATACCGCACTTTTTGAAATGAGTAAATATTTTATGCTGGGCAGCCGGTTAGCTGTACATACAGCCGGATCGGTTAACAAAGATGTATTGCAAAAAGTATCTACTAATTATGGTGTGCTGTATCCGTTGCAGAGTCTGCGTAAAGAGATCGAGGCTGTTCCTGAAATACCCTTGTTCATTGATGCCGGTAACAATGCTTCTCTTGTAATATTGAAAGAGCTTGCCTGCAGTATTTCGCCTGAAGTGCACGAAGCGGGAGACGAGCAGCGCGCCAAACTGCATACAGCCGCCGTGATCGTGAGTAATTTTATCAATCACCTTTATATTCAGGCGCATGATTTCTGCGAAAAAGAAAATCTTGATTTTAAAGTCCTGCAGCCATTGATTGATGAGACTGCATTGCGGCTGAGAGCTTATTCACCGAGGCAATTGCAGACGGGTCCTGCCATGCGGAATGATGTGTACACCCTGCAAAAACATCTGCAGATCTTATCGGCGCATCCGAAACTCAAATATTTGTATGTAAAACTGACGGATAGTATTATGAATGCTTAATACATTGTGTTGAGTGTTGAGTGTTGAGGTTTGAGGTTTGAGGTTTGAGGTTTGAGGTTTGAGGTTTGAGGTTTGAGTAAATTTTGGCGGCACAAATTATAAAAAACTCAACACATAGCACACAACACTCAAAACAGTATCTACTTCACCGGAAACACAATATCCGTTTGTATTTTATAAGGATCTTTCTGCACAGCGGGATCGCCGATATAAATTTCATAAGGCGGAGCAATGGACTTCTTTTTATGATCGGCCATAAATTCTTTTACAGCATTATATCCCTGGGGTATTAAATTGTAGGGCCCAAAGAAATGGGCGATGATCACGCTGTCGGTGCCTGTTTGTTTGAGAAATGTACCTGGCGGCAGTTTCGTGGGTTTCTTATCGACAGGAATACCTGCCTCAAAAAAATAAGGGGCTTTGGATGTGGTATACCATGCCATTGGCATACCAGTATTGTTTAATTTATTTTCTTTAATGATCCTGTTCACTTTGCCACAGATAGCAGCGAGTTTTGCACCGATCCTTTCCATGGAAGCGGCGCTGTCTTTCATACAAATCACCGTACGTTTAACGGAAACACTGTCAAGAATATTGATCACAGGAGGCTTTACCGGAATCGTTTTAGCAACTGTTTTCTGAACGGTATCCTTTTTTTTATCAGTGCTGTTCTTTTGGGCAGTGTCGGCTGGTTGCTCTTTATTATTGTTGCAGGCCATCAGCAATACCACAGATAGGATCGCAGAAAAGGAAGCTGTTTTAAATTTCATATGACAACATTTTTCAGGAAGTTGAAAAATAAACAAATCATTTTTATCCTGCAAGGCTTTTCAATAATTTATCTGAAAGCGAAAGCGTTTTACATTTCACATTACTACATTTGCACACAATAATGAAAAAATGTACAGTATAACTTATAAGTTTGAACAGAAGGGGCTTGAACCGGTTACATTCAATGATATAGAACCTAACCAGTCGCTGCTGGAAATTGCATTAAAGAATGATATTAATCTACACCATAATTGCGGCGGCGTATGCGCCTGCAGTACCTGCCATCTTTATGTAGAATCGGGCGATAATTTAATTGATGAACTTACTGATAAGGAAGAGGATTTCATTGACAGGGCTGTTAGTCCGAGAATCAATTCAAGACTTGGATGCCAGTGTGTATTGCTTGAAGGAAGCGGTGCTGTTGTGGTAACGCTGCCTGATCAATCGCAGTTTTTGGGAGAATAGGCCTCACCCTCAATCCCTCTCCAAAGAGAGAGGGGAAGCCTGTTTCTAAAAATATCTAGTTTTGAATATCAAAAGAGAGCCTGTAAATAAATGAAGTACTGAATTTAAAAAATTATCCATTATCCATTATCAATTATCAATTTCTTCAATCTTCCAGATAAATAGATTTTGATAAAAGTCTGAACTTAGTTAGCCATTGTTCCCCATATTAATCCGTTGAAGGACTACTAAGCCAAATCAATAGCACCGATAGTGGAATCGATTCCCCATTGCAGACTATAATACTGGTTTTAACAGGACAAATCCGAATGGTATATGAATTGCCAATGCATAGAAAACTTACCGTATGCAAAGGCTTGTTACATTTCTTTTTATTTTTCTTCTATCCGTTTCAAAACAGGTGAACTCACAAACCGCACAGGATTCTTCTGTTGTGGTCAAATATAATTCCCCGGGAACCGTTTTCGATGGTAAACCATACCATATTAAACCTAAGCTTGATATTCCGATTGCTGTGGGTGCTACAGCATGGACCTTATATGGATTCAGTGTTGTGTACAACCGTGATACAGTTACTGCTGCTGAGCTGGGAACATTGAACCGGAATAATGTTGATAATTTAGACCGGGGTACAACGCGCAATTATTCAGAAAATGCGAGAAAGGCCAGTGATAAATTTTTTTATGGATCGATGGGCCTGCCTTTTTTTCTGCTGCTGGATAAACGCATCCGGAAAGATGCCGGCAATGTTGGATTATTATACCTGGAAACGATGGCAACCACCGGTACTATTTATACCATTGCAGCGATGAGTGCCAACAGGTTTCGTCCTTATGCCTATAATACTGATGTGCCGATTGCAAAAAGATCGAGGGGCGGCTCAAGGAATTCTTTTTTTGCGGGGCATCCATCCATTGTAGGAACTTCTACTTTTTTTATAGCGGGCGTGTACAGTCATTATCATCCCGAAATGAAAAACAAATGGATATTATACACTGCTGCAGCTGCAGCCACACTAACTACCGGTTACCTAAGATACAAGGCAGGTCAGCATTTTCCAACAGATATTATCGTAGGTACTTTGATAGGGCCAACCGTTGGTTTACTGGTGCCGCATTTTCACAATTATAAAAATAAAGACCGGCGCCTTTCTTTCAGTCCGCATTTTAACCAGTACGGAAGTGGTGTGACTGCATTTTACAAACTGAAATAATAAACTTCCGCATTTAATTTCTTCCGGAATAGAAATTCAGAAAGCTGAATGAGATCAGTATGCCAAAACGATTACCTTTGACAACATCTTAATTTGGTAATTTGCTGATTTGGTAAAGAAATAAGGCTGAAGTTTTATCGTTACCTGCGCATTTTTCAAATTGAAAAGATTACCAAATTACCAAATCATCAAATTACCAAATTGACACTATGACTTTCGAGCCTCCGATACACTGGAACGATTATGAAGACATTGCCATGAAACTGTACGAACGTTTCGGCGATGATTTCGGAGAAAGTAAAATCTACCGCATCCGGTTTACAGATCTTCATCAATGGGTGATGGAGATTCCGAATTTTGCGGGGACCAAAGAACAAAGCAATGAGGGACATCTGGAAATGATCCAGAGCAGTTGGGTGTATGAATGGCGGGATGGACAGAAATAAATTATGGAGAAGTCCATGGTCGATAGCTGATATCCATGGAAAAAATATTTATTGATTATTTTAATACAGATCAATCCGAATATAAAAGATTTTCATTTTTCCTATGGACTGTGGACCTTGACTATCGACCCTAAAAATAAGGTCATCAACTATGAATATTTTAGAACTCTTCAAACCGATTAAAACATTTTTTTTTGATGTGGATGGCGTGTTGACCAATGGCACATTATTAATATTGAGTGATGGACAGATGGCGCGGCAGATGAATATCAAAGATGGTTATGCCATTCAGCTTGCAGTAAAAAAAGGTTATCGTGTGGTCATCATTTCCGGTGGTACTTCAGAAGCAGTGCAGGGGCGTCTTGAAAAGTTGGGCGTGACTGAAGTCTTTTTAAAGATCGAAAATAAAAAAGAAAAGATTACGGAATATGTGCGGCAACAGGGTCTTAAATGGGAAGAGATTATTTTTATGGGAGATGATATACCTGATTATGCTGCAATGCAAATGGTTGGATTGCCCTGCTGTCCTGCGGATGCGGCTATTGAAATAAAAGAGATCTCAAAATATATTTCTCCTTTTAATGGCGGCTTTGGTTGCGGGCGGGACGTGATTGAAAAAGTGATGAAGCTGAACGGACATTGGGACCTCGAAACCAATATCGCGTCAAAATAATAAAGAGCCGCATATTTAAAACAGCATTCCCGCGTTATACCCAACGTAATAAACGAGTCAGATGAGATTAATACTTCCTTTTTTGCGCCTTATCCGCTGGCCCAACCTGGTATTCATTGCACTGACCCAATGTCTTTTTTATTACTGCATCAGTATTCCTGTTTTTGAAAACAATCATGCTGCTACTGCTTTGCCGCAGGAATATTTCTGGTTCCTGGTTTTAGCATCCGCGCTGATTGCCGCAGCAGGTTATATCATCAATGATTATTTTGATCTCAATATCGACCGTGTAAACAAGCCAGACAGGCTCGTTGTTGATAAGATCATCCGCAGAAGATGGGCGATATTGTGGCACCTTATTCTCTCTTCGGTAGCTGTATTGATCAGCTTCTGGATAGCGCACCGGCTTTCCGACTGGCATGCTTATCTCGCAGCTTTCATCAACATGGTATGCGTGGCTGCACTTTTATTTTATTCAACCACATTCAAAAGAAAATTACTGATCGGAAATGTATTGATCTCTTTATTAACTGCATGGACAATACTGGTTCTTTTTGTGGTACAACTGAAGAGCTGGCTGCTGATAAAGATCAGTTACGATGTTAAAAATAACTACGACCTGGCTGCTGCCAAACTTTATAAATATGCAATCCTGTATGCAGGCTTTGCTTTTATCATATCGCTGATACGTGAAGTGGTAAAGGATATGGAAGATATGGAGGGTGATGAAAAGTACGGATGCCGCACCATGCCAATCGTTTGGGGTGTACCTGCAGCAAAAATGTTTGTTGCTGTTTGGACCGTAGTATTGATCGCAGCTTTATGTATTGTGCAGTTTTATGTATTGCAGTTTGGCTGGTGGTTCAGTGCAGTTTATTGCCTGCTGGCCATTATAGCACCCTTGATATGGATACTGCGAAAATTATATCATGCAAAAACAGCAGTGCAATATCACCAGTTAAGTTCAGTGATTAAAGCCGTAATGCTGGCAGGAATTCTTTCGATGCTTTTCTTTAAATTATATTTCTGACATGCAGAAGATCATTTTAGCATCCCAATCGCCGAGACGAAAACAATTGCTGGAATGGGCAGAAGTCTCATTTGATATTATTGTAAAAGAAACGGATGAGTCATACCCCGAAAAATTAAATCCTGATGAAATTGCAATGCATATCGCAAAAAATAAAGCGATTGTCATTCAGCAACAGAATAATTCAGATATTCCCGTTCTTGCAGCGGATACCATTGTTGTATTAAACAACAGGATCATCGGCAAACCTAAAGACCGCGATGATGCAATCGCAATATTATCTGCACTCGCGGGACAACAGCACCAGGTAATAACGGGTGTTGTAATTCTTTCCGGTAATAAAGAAATTATTTTTGCAGATACGACTGTTGTGGAATTCTATCCGCTTTCGGCAGAGCAGATTTCTTTTTATGTAGATAAATACAAACCTTACGATAAGGCAGGTGCTTATGCTATACAGGAATGGATCGGGGTAGTGGGGATTAAATCGATCCGGGGAGATTTTTACAATGTTATGGGTTTGCCGGTAAGCCGTGTGCTGCAGGCATTGCAAACTTTAGAACGCTGATCGTTTGATCATTTCAAAAAAATATTTATTTCTTTATTGCGGATAATACATTTTTAATTAAGTGAAAACAACATAGTGCTCCGGTTGTTCCGTTGCATATTTGCAGACAGCAAATCAGGCAGGCGATGAACGAGCGGCTTCTGCAATATATCTGGCAGTTCCAGTATTTTAATCAGTCTTCACTATGTACCGGTAACGGTGAGCCGTTGCAGATCATTCATCCCGGAAATTATAACAGCAACCAGGGCCCTGATTTCAGCGAAGCAAAAATTAAGGTGTCCGATACCACATGGGCCGGCAATATTGAATTGCATGTAAAATCTTCTGACTGGCGAAAACATAAACATAATACTGACTGCAATTATAAAAATGTGATCCTTCATGTGGTATGGCAACATGATACTGAAGAAAGCCTCGCTTTTCCTACGCTGGTGCTGGAAGATAAAATACCAAAGCTGTTGCTGCGTAGATATGACGAGTTGATGAATCAATCCATTTTTATCCCCTGCGAGAAAACCATCGCTGATACAGATGAACTCATCTGGACTTCCTGGAAAGAAAGACTGCTGGTAGAAAGGCTTCAGTTCAGATCCGGTCTGGTACTGCGTTTCCTGGAACAGAACAATTATCATTGGGAAGAAACATTCTGGTGGATGATCGCCAGAAATTTTGGCATCAGTCAGAACAGTGATGCTTTTGAAAAAATAGCGAGGTCCATCCCCTTGAAAATTTTAGGCCGGCATAAAAATCAATTACAGCAGGTAGAAGCATTGCTGATGGGGCAGGGGGGATTACTGGAAATAGAGTTTTCTGAAAAATACCCGGTCATGCTGCAGAAGGAATATCGTTTTTTACAACATAAATACAGATTGAAACCAGTTCAGCATCCGCTTTATTTTTTACGAATGCGGCCCGCTAATTTTCCAGGCATCCGGTTGGCACAACTGGCAGTGCTTATTCATAACAGTCAGCAGTTTTTTGCCCAGGTCTGCGAAATAGATTCATTGCAGTCCATCAAAAAATTATTGGACATCACAGCAAATGATTACTGGCATTATCATTATGTGTTTGATGAAATATCAGGGTTCAAAGAAAAAAAACTCGGAGCGCAGATGGTTGAAAATATCATCATCAATACAATTGTGCCGATACTTTTTTGTTTTGGCCGGTATTATAAAAAAGAACAACAATCAGAAAAAGCAATTCAATGGCTCGGGATGCTTTCGGCAGAAAACAATAATATCATTAAAGGATTCAGATCCTTGCAGATCGCCGCTGCAGACGCGTTTGATTCGCAGGCATTGATCCAGCTCAAAAATGAATACTGCAATAAAAAAAGATGTCTTGATTGCGCGATCGGCAATAAACTCCTGCGGGGAAAATAGATTATTTAATTTATAAAAGGAGCGCAGATTTTTAAGATAGAATAGATCAATGATGATTTTTTTTAATCACAAAAAATCAACAACTCATTTATTTCCATGATAAAAAGATTACACTATGATTTGTTTTGATTGAAATCCAGTCAAATCATAACTATCATAATGATCAGCGTTCTGTTTTGGTTATACATTCCACTGGTAATCGAGATTGACGATCAGATCCGGATGAAGGCTTTTCATAACAGGGCAATTATCGCCGACTCTTTCCAGTATGGCACGATCCTTTTCATCAAGCAATAAAGTTTCAGGAAATTTTAACAGCACATCAATCTTGCCCACACGCCTCGGATCTGCAAGCATATACTTGGTAACATCGATTGAAGTTCCCGACAGATCAATATTCATATCGGTCGCTTTAATGGCCATGGTAGTAATGGCGCAGGTGGCTAATGCAACGCATAAAGTATCGGTAGGACTGAAACGTCCTCCTTTGCCACGGTTATCAGTAGGAGCATCAGTCTCAGTAACCGTTCCACTTTGAAGATGGGTACATTCACAACGTAAATTACCTTTATAAACAACAGTTGCTGTCATTGTATTATTTTTGCATAAATTTACTGAGTAAAACAGATTCATGAAGAAATTATTATTGTTTTCATTTATATCGGCAATTACTTTTTCTGCAACAGCACAGGTTGACAAAAGAAGTAAGAAGGAGGAACGGCGCAAACGTATTGATGCGATGGTAAAACAGGAAGAAGAAGGGGTACTGACGTATAAGAAGCATACGGTTTACGGTTTAAAACTCAGCAATGACGGGTATGGCGGTTTCTTTGAGATCGGCCGGGCAAAGTCAATCAGGAAGTCCACATTGTTTCAGCTTGAAATTGGCGAACGCAAACACGAGAAAGAAGACAAGCAGGCGAATAGTTATTCTTCGGCCCCTTATATTTATGGCAAGCAGAATTTCTTTTATCCGATAAAACTCGGGGTGCAGCAACAATTTCTGTTAGGAAATAAAAGCAACAAGAATGGTGTAAGTGTTACCGGAAATGTTGGCGGCGGATTGATCGTTGGATTACTTCGTCCATACATGGTGGAAGTAGTAAAGGGAAATCAAAGGGTTTTTATTGCTTACAATTCTCCCGACAGTGCCCTGTTCCTCGATTATCAAAGTATTGTCGGCGGTCCGAATTTCGGAACAGGATGGAACAAACTTAAAGTTACGCCGGGCGTGTATGTAAAGCCTTCTCTCCGGTTTGATTATGGCCGTTTCAATGAAGTAGTATCAGCAATAGAAACAGGAATCACTGCAGAATATTACGGCAAGAAGATCCCCCAGATGGCATTTCAGAAACAAAAACAATTTTTCTTTTCAGCTTATGTAGCCGTTCTTTTCGGAAGAAGAAAATAAAGTAAGTAATAAGTAATAAGTAATAAGTAAGAACAGCAGGTATTACAGTATGAAAGGATGAAGCGAAATATTAGAATCCAATTGAAAACCTAAACCTGAAACCTTCAACCATTTACATCAATGACAGAATTACCCATCATATCAGCCACAGCAGAAAGACCAAAGAAACCCAACTGGCTTCGTGTAAAATTACCCATCGGTGAAGAATACAAACATGTAAGAGGACTGGTTGATACACATAAACTGCACACGATCTGCGAAAGCGGAAATTGTCCGAATATGGGCGAGTGCTGGGGAGAAGGCACTGCAACCTTTATGATACTTGGAAATATCTGTACGCGGAGTTGCGGTTTTTGTGCAGTTGCAACAGGCCGTCCGTTACCGGTAGACTGGGACGAACCGCAACGCGTTGCCGAAGCGATCAACCTGATGAAAGTAAAACATGCGGTCATCACTTCTGTAGACCGTGATGAACTGAAAGATGGCGGAAGCATTATCTGGTACAATACGATCAAAGCAGTGAAAGCATTGAATCCTTCAACAACTTTAGAAACACTGATACCGGATTTCAAAGGCAACGAAGAAAATATTCAACGCATTGTTGATGCTGCACCGGAAGTGGTAAGTCATAATATTGAAACAGTTGAACGCCTGACACGCCAGGTACGCATCCAGGCAAAGTATCGCCAGAGTATGGATACATTGAAAACATTAAAGGCAGGAGGGATGCGTACTAAAAGTGGTATCATGCTCGGTCTTGGCGAAACAATTGATGAGGTAACACAAACATTGAAAGATCTGAAAGAAGCGGAAGTAGATGTGGTTACCATTGGACAGTATCTTCAGCCAACACAAAAACATTTGAAAGTGCAGCGCTTTGTTCACCCGGATGAATTTGCCGCGTTGCGTAAAACCGGTTATGAACTCGGTCTTGATTATGTTGAAAGCGGCCCGTTGGTACGTTCTTCTTATCATTCAGAGAAACATGTGATACCTGGTTATGGTATTGCGAAGTGGAAAGAAGAGCAGGCCTTAAGTCAAAATTAAAAATTAAAAAATTTGAACCGTTACTACAATCGTTTTTGCCTTAAATCTTTTTTATTTTTTACTTTTTATTTTTTACTTTCATTTTCTTCATCCGGCCAGAGTAACTGGAATACTATAAAAAATTCCGGTACTGAAAAAGAATTGATCACGCTCATCATTTCTCATGATGATTGCAGTACCTGCCTGGATGCACAGGTTTATAAGGGTTCAATCCCATGGCCCGATTCACTGATCAGAAAAAATATGCAGCTGCCTGAACTTCCTACCATCGTATTTAATAACAAAACACTTTCAGCATTGCTGTTTGGTAAGCACGGTAGTCTTCATTTCAATTACACTTACATGATCATGGCGAAGATCATCCGGTATTACAATTCTCCCAAGGCCGGCACTTATGTTCCGGTGATCGAAGTTTATCAATACAGGTTCTTAAAAGAAAAAGAAATACAACAATAAATCATGCAGTTGCTGTTGTCGATTACCCCAAGTAACTTGCAATACATTTAATACCTGCATATTTATGAAATCTACTTTAAAATATTTCAGTATTGCATTTTTTGTTCTCCATTCTTTTACTGTTACTGCCCAGGTAAAATGGATCAATGTAGATGCAGATTTCCAACCATTGCCTGAAGGCTTTCATGTATACAGTACGCACGACAGTCTGAATGGAAGCCCTTTCATTGCTTATTATGCAGAAGCTGTTTTAAAAAACAAGTCGCTTGATTTTACAGCAGATACCGTACGTGACAGGCGATTAACGCCCAAACAATTTTACGAACGCGATAACAAACCGTTGTTACTGGTCAACTGTAGTTTTTTCAGTTATGAGACCAACAGGAGTCTAAATACAGTTATCAAAGAGGGAAAGTTGATCGGTTTTAATCATCATACGATTCCGATGAAAGGAAAAGATACTTTTCAATATAAGCATCCTTTCTTTGGTGCTATCGGGATTGATAAAAAAAGAAATGCTGATGTGGTGTGGGTTTACAATGATTCAGCTACGAAGAAAGTGTTATACAGTGAAACAGCATTTTCCGCCGTAAAAGATTCTGATCTTGTGATCAATTTTAAAAAGATCCGTGCGCAGTTTTTGCAAAGCAATAAAACTGAATTTCCTTTTACAAAATGGAAAGTGCAGACAGCAGTTGGTGGCGGCCCGGTATTGCTGCAGAATGGCCAGGTAAAAATTTCGAATAATGAAGAACTGAAATTCAACGGCAAAGCAATTGATGATAAACATCCGAGAACCTGCATAGGTTATACGAAAGACGGAAGACTGATCGTAATGGTTATAACAGGAAGGTATAAAGGCATTGCAGAAGGTGCATCACTTACACAGGAAGCACAGTTATTAAAAGATCTTGGTTGTGAAGAAGCGCTGAACCTGGATGGCGGTGGCAGCAGTTGTATGCTCATCAACGGTAAAGAAACCATCAAACCGAGTGAGAAAGGAGAGGAGCGGCCGGTGCCGGCGGTTTTTATGATCGTTGATAATAAGAACAATTAAAAATTAAGAGTTGAAAATTATTTCAGTTTGAAAGTTATTTTTTGTAGTTAATCTTCAATAATGAATTAATGATTAATAATTAATGATTAATAATTTGCTAAGTTCAAAACAATCTTCCCATTATAGCAAAGGACTCGGTTCGAAAAAATTTTTAATTATTAATTTTTAATTATCAATTATTATTTCTCCCACGCCAAAGCACTCGCTCCCAAAATTGCTGCATCGGATTCCTTTAAATGGCTCACCAATATTTTTACTTTATTCTGAAATACCTGAATAAGATTTGCTTCCATGTGTTCGCGGGTAGGTTTAAGAATATAATCACCTGCTTTCGTTAAACCACCGAATAAAATAATTGCTTCAGGACTGCTGAACATAATTGCGTTTGCCAATGAAAGTCCTAATATTTTACCGGTAAATTCAAAAATCTCCAACGCAATTTTATCGCCCTGTATCGCTGCTTCATAAACAGCTTTTGAATCCAGTTCATCCTGTGGAACTTTTCTTAATAAACTTTTACGCCGTTGTTGGTGCCTGCCTATGCCGGCAGGCACCGGCAATAGCCTGTGAATCTTAAAGGGTGGAACACCAACATGGGCGGAAAAAGACGGTAAGTACTTTATAGCAGATCATCGGCATCGGTTCTGTTTTTCACATACTTCATGCAGAGTCTCCACATACGGTCGTGGAGCAGTGCAAACAATTGCTGTTGTGCATCCAGGTCAAAATTGACTGCGCGTTTGATCAACATTTCCAGGTCCATGGGTTTTGAGTTTTTTAATCGCTACTATATGTATTGTCGATTTTGGGGTAAAACGTTGCAAAAAAAGGCAACTTTTTTTAAATTTTTTTTTTGTTGCCCGCTCCTAACACCCTCTCCTTCAGGAGAGGGCCGGGGTGAGGCTGGGTGGGCACCGCGCTGATATCACTAAAAAGGGTCCCGGATTTTCTGTAAAAACAGCTCCTGAAACCCCTTTTTTAAATCTATTTTGACTATTGTTTTTGTCCTGTAAGCCCCTATTGACGGGCTTTTTTCAAAAGGTCCCGGGACCCCTGCGACCCTATTTGTTCAAAAAACTTGTCGTGCTTTGCACTTAAGAACGGTGGACGGGCAGACGGTACAGAAATGAGTAAAAAAAAATAAATAATTTTTTAAAAAAGCGTGACGGCTTTTAAGATCAGTTCAAAACACGTCACAGAAAACGTGACATGATTCAGGGGTTAGACAAAAGCCGTCACGCTTTTTTAAAAACGATCAATAAAAAATAATAAATATGGAAACACTACGCGAATACCGTAAAAAAGTAAATATCAGTCAAGGGGTACTGGCCGAAATACTTAAAACAACCCGGAGCCAGATTGCGATGGCGGAACCGCGGTAATCTAACGAAAGATAAAAAAGAGGGAATAGACAGTATTGAATGGACGGTTTATGGAAAAATAAAAACGATCACAAAACATGATGGAACAGTAGTTAATTATACTTATGATCCATCGGGAAACAGGATTAGTAAATCAGTAACAGTATCATCAGTCACAAAAAGTACTTATTATGTAAGAGATGCAAGCGGCAACGTAATGAGCATATATCTTGCGAATGATTCTTTGAACAGCGGACACTTAACACAAAGCGAATTGGATCTCTATGGCAGCAGCAGGCTGGGTGTTTATAATGTAATGACAGACGTCCAGAACTGCCAGGATACAATTCCAAAAAACCGTATTTTTACAAGAGGCAATAAGTTCTTTGAGTTGAGCAATCATCTGGGCAATGTATTGGTTACTGTGTCTGATAAAAGAATACCTCAGAGCAGAAACAATACCAGCACAGATTATTATAATGCTGATATTGTCACCGCAAATGATTACTATCCCTTCGGAATGCTAATGCCAGATCGCAAGTTTGCAGCCGGAATTGGATACAGGTATGGGTTTAATGGAAAGGAGAAAGTAGCAGAAATAACAAACGATGATTATGATTTTGGTGCTAGAATTTATGATGCAAGAATGGGGAGATGGTTTAGTAAGGACGAACTAGAAAAAAAATATCCTGCCGTTAGTCCTTATGTATTTGCTCTCAATAGTCCCATACATATTATTGATTTTGATGGAAGAGATATTATTATTCTAAGTGCTCCTAAAGGCGCGGGAGGTTTAGGGCATGCGGCAGTTTTAATCGGCAATGATGAAACAGGATGGAGGTTATATTCCAAAAATGGAACTTACGGTTCAAGCGGTGAGATATCTTCCGGCCCAGATAACAATAACCCTGAAAAAGGTCTTTATTTTAAATCGTTGTCTGCATTTGCAAACAGTGGAAGCAACTTTCATCACGGAGAAGTGCAATACACAGCCGCTATTGAACTCTGTTCCTCTGTAGACGTTGACAATAAAATGAAAATTAAAGCTCTGGCACAAGTAAATAAATGGTATGATGTTACAGGCACTGTTACTGGGAGTTGTATTGATGTTCCCGTAGATGCTTTAGAAGCTGGGGGGTTTAAATCCGGCCAAGAAAGCCCATTGGATGCTGCTAAAAGAAAGGGGTATTCCAATGGATACATAGGTAAAGGGTTTGCAATCGAACAAATGGCGAGTCAACATTTTCCCAATATTAGGTTCGAAAGAATCGTAGAACAAAACAAAGATAATAGTAAGGATGTTACGTCACAGATTTTGCCAACCGAAGAATCAAAAGCCAAATTTAAGAAAGAATATGAGGATGCCGAAGCTTTGAAAAGGCCCGAGAAGAAACCGTCACTTTCGGATAAAATTGGTAATTGGTTTGATAAAATTGGGAGTGCAATATCCCAAGGAGCAAAAACTGTTGTAATAAGCTTTCCACCCCACATTAAATCACTAATAGTTTGTTATGAGAATTAATAAATGTCTAAGTTATTGCGTTTTAATAATAATCATTTGTAGTTGTAATGACCTTTCTGATCATCTAGGAGTATCAAATAGTATAACAGATTCTAAAAAGAAGGGCGTTTTTATCGCGGAATATAAATCTTTGGCAAATCCAATAAAAATAAATGATTCACTAAAAATAGGTGTCGAAAAAATATGGTTAGAAAAAAAATGGCGGTATGACGATGATTTAAATGCAAAGATTATAGAGGGATATCAAATGATTTTAGAATCTGAAAAAGATGATTTAAAAGGGTTTACAATTGATTGGACTATTGGAATTAGCGCTGATAAATATTGGAGATTTTGCAACGCCAATACAATAATAAGTGATTTTGATGCGATTCCAAAGGATACAATTGCTTGGAAAGTACAAAAAGGCGATCATCTAGATTCTCTAAGCGTGAAGAAAATTATTGGAGATTTTTTATTGGTAAAAAAATAATTTAAATGATAATAAACTACCCGCAGCAGAACTGACGAGGTACTGAGTTGAATTTATTTTTATCCGAAGCAAAACTTCGAGGAATTAAACCTAAAGAGATTAAATTCACTTTTTAAAAAGTAAAGATTTTTTTCTACTGCCGTGAGTCTTCTGGATCAGAAAACAACCAAACGCTACAAGACACTTGCTACAAGGTTATTTTTGGGAGGAAAATTAAGCGGCGATGACGAAGTTTTTTATAAAAAAAGAGCGAACAAGGCGTGAGCGTCAAGTAAGTAAAAATTGGTAAAGGAATAGTACAATTAGTGCCTATTAGGCAGTGTTTGATGCATGTTATACGCTTGCATTCTTTTTGACCGGTGAAGGGGTTTATAAAAATGGTTGGTTAAAAGTGGTTTTTCATTACTTTGATGAGTGTTATTTTCCGCTGTTGGACGCCGCTGCCTAGTCTCCGACTAGTAGCCTAGAAAGCATTAACTTCAACATCAAATAAGTTCTTTGAGTTTTGCCAATTTAGTGATATCCCTTCGGAATGCTAATGTCGGATCGCAAGTTTGCCGCTGGAAATGAGTACAGGTATGGGTTTAATGGAAAGGAATTGGACAGTGAAGATCCCGTTCAATATGATTATGGACTTAGAATTTATGACCCTAGACTAGGCAGATTTAAATCATTCGACCCTTTCACAACGTCATTTCCAATGTTAACCCCATACCAATTTGCAAGTAATTCCCCTCTTGCAAATATTGATTTGGATGGTGGCGAGGCTAAATATTATACTGTTACAATTAATGAATTGTATGATGCCAAGGGAAAGCTTATTCAGGTTACAGCGTCTAAGGTATATGAAAAGAGTAAAGAGGCAGGTTGGCACACGAATGGGAGCTTTAATCCATTTAATTGGTCCCATGTTAAAGAAGGAGAACGGGGTAACGGAACACTCTTTACTTTCATCAGAGTAAAAAAATTTGAAGATGATAAACAAGGCATTAAAAAGCAAGAAATAGTTAAAATAGGCGAAGCTTATGAAAATGGGCCGGAAGAAGGTAACCCAATTGTAAAAACTGGTGGATATGGTGGATTTGCATTTTATGCTGAGAATGGCCAAGGTTATGAAACTAGGGTGGGTAGTTTTGAAGATTTAACAATGGTCGAAATCACTAAACTTTCCTTGGTGAAATCAGCCTCCGAGGTTGGCGTCTGGGAGAACGCTACTGAATGGCTTCATGAATATGGTTCGGAAAATGAAAAAGGTAAAAAAGAGATGGCAGATAAAATACTAGAAGAAGTTCCAAATACTACAAAATATGCCCCAAATTCATCGTTTTGTAACGGTTGTCTTCCGGGAGATGATCATTCCGGGCGTTATGGCGACGTAGTTCAAATTGACGAGAAAGGTGACATAAAAGATACACTCCATTATAACCAACAAACAAAAAAAGTCGACACACTTAAAGCCACCCCACCGGCAACAAATTCGACCATCAAAAAGAAAAAAGGATGAAAACGATTTTTTATTTAGCACTAATATTGTTTATTCTCGGAATCAATTCTTGCTCCAACGACAAAAACAAACGTGTGTATTACCCGAATGGAATAATCAAAACTCTAACAATTGTTAACACTGAGTCAAATATGCAGAAAATTGAGTACGATTTTTTCGAAGATGGGGAGTTGAAAGAAATTAAAAGATACAATAATGATCATGTTCTTGACGGGGAGCAATTATCTTTTTTTGATAATGGAAAACTAGAACAGAAACTTCAATTTAAGAAAGGGAAGGCAAATGGATGCGGCTATTATTTTTATAACTTAAATGGTACGTTAAAGAATACCAGATACTTCAGAAACGATAAACAGGTGCTTTATGGTGCTGATTATTGGGGAAATGATTCTATGAATATAATTAAAGCAACTCTGCATTTTAACGATAGTGGCCACATTTATTATAAAAAGAACTTTAGTGAAAATGGCCAATTCATTAATGAAGAAGGTAAAAATAATTAATCAACAGTTAGTTCCAGCGGCGGTTATTAAAAATAGGATTTTGGAAAATATGTACGTTCTTTATTATCGATAGCCTTTATTTGATTGTTTTTTTGGCACCGTGGGTATTCCACTGTTGATCGTCGCTGCCTGGTCTCCAGCAGCCTAAATAGTGGTCAACTTTCAGATA
Source organism: Ferruginibacter sp. (assembly GCA_040003235.1). Classification (GTDB taxonomy): domain Bacteria; phylum Bacteroidota; class Bacteroidia; order Chitinophagales; family Chitinophagaceae; genus Ferruginibacter. The sequence continues at coordinate 18,252 of JBDUCW010000065.1, forward strand.
GCTTCCTCTTTAAAAGCATTAACTTCAACATACAAATAAGTTCTTTGAGTTCTACCAATTAAGTACATCCCTTCGGAATGCTAATGCCGGATCGCAAATACTCCGCTGGAAGTTTATACCGGTACGGGTTTAATGGGAAGGAGAATGATAACAATGTGAACGGAGAAGGGAATGAACAAGATTATGGAATGCGGATCTATGACCCTAGAATTTGCAGATGGCTAAGTGTTGATCAAATGCAGATAAAACATTCAAATGAGAGTCCATATCTATTTGTTGGTGGGAATCCAATGATTTATACTGATCCAGACGGAAGAGATAGAATACTTACTTTAAGTATTCAGCATCCCGATGGTACCGTTACTCAAATAAGAAAAAGATATGTGGGTGAGTATCATTATCATCAAGACGCTGCATACGAGACAACACCAATATATTATAAAAATGATATCGAACAAAACATATCCATCACTGAGTCAAGCGATGGTCAAACTTGGAAAGATGCGATGAATGATCCAAGTAAAGTTTTATCAATAGAGGTTGCGGACAAGAACTATTATGATGTCAGTCCTCTAGAATACTATTGGAATGTCGTTACATCTATATTACCAAATGTTGGTGATGAAAGTGACAAAACAGTTGCAAACGCTTGGAGGGTGTATGGCAATAATACAAACACTGATTGGGAGGATGGTCTACCGCAAGCTGGTCCCGGAACGGAATCTGTAGACTTGGGAGAGTTTTTAGATTATCTCGGCAATTTAGCTCATATGGACGTACCTGGATCCCCTTCAGCATCGGATGTAGCTGAAGCTATTGCAAAAAAATTCGGAAATGGGAAAAAGTTTGTCGATGTTCTAAAAAAGATAGAAACTGCAAACGATTTTGCTCTTCATTTAGCGGAGCAAGTTCAGAAAACACAAGAAGCAGCAAAAAAAGAATTGGATAAATTAAAAACAGAGCCTGGGACACCGGATAGCGCTATTTGTCGAACATGCCTTAAGCCTCAAGATAGCACACACATCGACCAGGTTAATGGTGCTGGTGCTTTTGACAAAGCAAAAGCAGATAAAAAAACTAAAAATACAAAATCAGGTCCATGATGATCAAATTAACTTACTTTCTTCAAGTGCTGCTGTATTCATCAATACTTTTTTGTAGTTGCCATTATAAAAGTGGTACCAGCTATGAGAAGAATACTAATGGTGGAGTGACGAAAAAAACATTCGATAAGAGCGGCAATTTAGTTCGTAATGAAGAACTAAATGTAGATTCAGTACCAGAAGGAATATTTAAAGAATATAAAGGTGGAATTCTTAGGTGTTCAGGTCAATATAAAAGTGGAAAGAAAGAAGGCACCTGGACTTATTTAAATTTAATAGGTGACACAATTAGGATCGAAAATTGGTTTTCTGATAGACGCGTGGGTGAACAAATATGGTACTATGAAAGGGTTAAATCTGCGGATGCACAAAAAGTGTCCAGCTATGGTTTTCGAGATTACGATGGAGAACAAGTTTTTGTTGCTTTTTTTGATGCCTCGGGACAAATTACAAAGATTGAAGGCATCCCATTTACCTGTATTTATAATAAAAGCAATGTTTCCATTGGAATACCATTTGAACTATTTATTACTTTTGGACTTCCACAAACCTTCAAATACGACTGTATAATTACTGAAACAGATTCGGACCATAGTAAAAATATTTCTCGAGTTGCCTATTCAGATAGTTCTCGCTCTGGAGTTTACGAATTAGACTATGGCAAAAGGGTAAAGATTGAAAAAATTTATCCAACAGCTGGAAAATATTCTTGGAAAATATTCTTTCAATTGAAAAACAGTGCCGGTACAATTTTGAATCGAGATTCAATGTCGGTTGATGTCGTCGTAAATAAATAGACACAATACCTGAGTTTATCACTTGGAAATTTTTTAGCAAGTACGTCTTTTTAAAAGTTTTAAAATTCAATTGTGATATGGTCGCGATATATACTATTGAAAGAGCAAAGAAAAATCTACGAATTAACCAAAAAAGTGGAAGGAAAATTAAAGCGGTATATGAACCTTTTTATATTGCGAAGTTAATAGATTAAATACCATTTTTTTACTCTACACAAAGATGGACCGTTCCCAAAGCCTTCAAAGGTTACTGCAAATAGTTTTACTCATAATTTATCTCACACTCCAAATAACAGTAGTTTAAAGCTTGATCGTCTGACTACAGCGGCAATGATAAAGTGTCAGATTCTTCTGTAGGGTAATTAAATTGGTTGTGGGGGAAATATTTAGATTCCCGGATCATAAAGAACCACAACGAGTACTTGCTTTGTCAACGTACTGCGAGAATGATATGGACTCTTTTCTTAAAGATTGATTTAACAATCTATTTAATTTCAACCTTAAAAACTAAGTCGTCAAAATCTTCGTCAGGAAATCCATCATTACAATTGTAAATTCTAACTTCATTAATTGTTTCCATATTCATAGCTCCTCCATTATGCCAATAATGAATAGTGCCATCTTCAGTTTTCCATACATTGTATATATTCAGTATTTTGTCTTTTGATCTAATCGTAAGAAAGTTTTCTTTTGGTGCCTTATCTTCCCAAAGGACAATTCGATTTGGGAGTTGCTGTGCGTTAACGTCAAATTCTCCTTTAGTTTGTAAAACAATTCCTTGTTTCCATTTACTATTAGTCGCAATAAAAGTAACTTTCACTGCAATGTTATCTGTTAACAGGCTTATTCTGTCAACCATTATTATCTCTTTGCCGTTATAAATAATTGGCTTTCCTTCTGACTTTAAAAATAAACTTTGAAATTCCATTTTTTAATATCTATATGGGTCTAATAGTTTGTGCTCCTCAGGCCATACCTTCATAAATTCAAACAATCCTCCGTCTCTTTGAGGTAGCGGATAATGATGTAATTCCATGCTTTCTCCTAATCCGGTTATAGGATTCAATCTCCGCGGAGCCAAGCCTTTTTTAATTCTTAATAAATTACTTTCGATATATTGATCTCCATTTAAAAAACCTTCATTCTTCCAAAAACGTTGTCTTACAGTACTCCAGCTTGGTATTTTACCCTCGGCGGTAAAATTTGTAATTGGCTCTCCGACTTTCCACCCTATTTTAGCTGAAACGGGAATATCACCGCTGACTTCCGCAATAGGCAATCTACCTTCTAGAACTTCATTTGAAAAACTTAAACCTGGTATTCTAAAGCTCGGCAAAACTTTCATCGCTAAAAACAAAAAACCTGAGGCGGCCAGATTTTCTAACTTTTCTGGATCCGATAAAAATGCTTTTGCTCTATTAAGGGCACCTACAGGATCTTCTCGCGTCTGCACACCATATGCAATTGCTTTGTAAATGGTATTGGCATATGAATTTAATACCTTTTTTGTTCCTTCAGCACTTAAAGATAAATTTGTTAAGTCCTCGGCTCCTTGAACCGTTTGGTTTACAATTGCTCCGCTAATATTATTACCAACATTATTTTCTATTATTGTATTACCCACTAGATTAGAAAGAAAATTTCCGTAATCCTTGTAGGGCTTTCTAGGAAGAAGATTTTTGGCAGCAGAAAAATCAAAACCCTTTTTAGTGGCAATGGTATCTTCACATCCATCTAAATCATTACACCAAATTGGTTTATTGCCTGTAAACTGGTAGGGTGTATAAAAAGGGAATTTAGCTGTCATAGGGTCTAAACTCAAAAATCTTCCCAATCTAGAATCATAGATTCTCATTCCATAATCCTGGTCACCATCATCAATGTCTTTATCGTTTTCTTTCCCATTAAATCCATACCTGTACTCATTTCCAGCGTTATATTTTCTACCTGGCATTAGCATTCCGAAGGGATGTCATTATCAATGAGCTTTATCTTTTATTTCCAACTTAGACTTAATCAGGCATCTTTTATTCTATATTCTAAAAGACGTTTGGCAATTTCTAAATTTGTCTTCCCTTTATTTTTTAAGTCGAGGTCGGATTCTACAAGTTCTACAGCATACTCCAATGGAAATAATTCGGTATAGTTTATTTCACCCTTCTTAAAAAACACAAGTTCTTCCGTCTCTTCTATTTCAAAAAAAAATATTTCGGATCCTAAATCCAACGAACCTTGCATATAAATTATTATTGCCTCAGAGTTTTTATTTAATCCTTCTATCTGATATAGCTCATTTAATTTATCCGGACTTAAGTATTCGATTAAGTTTTCTAATTTCATATTTATTATTGTTTTAGTGCCCCCAAACAGCCATCCCGCCAAATCCACCAGGGTGTAGAGTATTCCAATAAATACTGCCTGGTGTGTGTTGTATTTTTGGAACTAATTGCATAATTCCTACAGCCTGCTCATGATGCCAAGACCAGCCTGCAGGGGATTGGCCTTTGATACCTCCTGCCGGCGTGCGAGGAATTTCTATTCCCAATTCAGACATAGCATTGGCGAATGCTGGATCTGACGCCATAGCATTATTCAGTGCAGTGTTACTTTGTTTAAAATGTTGATAATAGCCATTTTTATATAAATTACTTGGTAATTCTGTTTCAAAAGCTACCGAATGATAAGATCCATTAGCTGTTCCTTTAGAAGCAGTAGATATTTCTGCTCCCATGTTCGTAGCTGCGCCACTATATCCAAAGATATCGAGTGGGACGTAAGACAACGCTATCGAACTTACGCCGTATCCAATAAAATTCGAATTAGTGTAAGATTCACCATTATTGACCACACTTTCAACGTATTTATTAGCAAGAGTTAGGTCCATATTAATTTGACCTTCTACACTCTGAGCCTGCAAAATACCTGTCACCGTATTAACGGGGTGCCTAACAGCATTTTTTACTCCTTTTGCACCATCCACGACTGCCTGTGCAGAACCAGTCAACGCGCCTAAAAATATATCGCCTCCTTTAGTATCCGGGATTAACGAAGCCATAAGTCTATCAGCCGGACTTCCAAATTGATTCATAAAAAGCTTGGCTTGGGAAACCGGAGAAGCTGGTTTTATACTACTTGGGCTGCTAGCACTCAAAGTCGTTGCAGCCACACTTGCGCCCGGAGAGCGTCCTTCTGGATTAATTCCTGACAAAACACCTGCTAACGCGCCGCTTTGTGTTGCAACGTTATTCTGATTTCGAACAGGAGTAGAATCGCCATTTGGATCAGTAATCCAAATAGGACTATTCTTAAAACAATTGTAAGGGCTAATATTTACATCTGGGTCAGGATCTATATTCCATCTTCTGCCAAGCCTGCTATCATATTCCCAAAACTGTGCGGTCGTTAAAGCGTCATTCAATTCTGTAGATTTCTCCTGCCCATTAAACCCATACCTATACTCGTTTCCGGCAGTATATTTTCTTTCTGGCATTAGCATTCCGAAGGGATAGTAATAAAAATGGCTCTAAGACATGCCCATTACAATAATTAAAGAACTTATAATTATTAAAAATAAATTGTATTATTTCTCCCACGCCAATGCACTCGCACCCAAAATAGCAGCATCAGATTCCTTTAAATGGCTCACCAATATTTTTACTTTATTCTGAAATACCTGAATAAGATTTGCTTCCATGTGTTCGCGGGTAGGTTTAAGAATATAATCACCTGCTTTCGTTAAACCACCGAATAAAATAATTGCTTCAGGACTGCTGAACATAATTGCGTTTGCCAATGAAAGTCCGAGTATTTTTCCGGTGAATTCAAAAATATCGAGTGCAATTTTATCGCCCTGCAATGCTGCTTCATATACAGCTTTTGAATCGAGTTCTTCGGTAGGCGTATTTCTTAATAAACTTGGCTCTGTACTTTTTTCCAGCATTTCAATTGCCGTTAATCTTACACCGGTTGCTGAAGCATAAATTTCCAGCGGACCTTTTTTTCCGGTACCGGGATGCAGGCGTCCATCGGGTATTACGATCGTGTGGCCGAGTTCGCCGGCAAAACCATCATGACCGTATACCAATTCACCATTGGCTACAACGCCGCTTCCAACACCGGTTCCGAGCGTGATCATGATAAAATCTTTCATGCCCTGTGCTGCACCATACATCATTTCACCAATAGCAGCAGCATTGGCATCATTGGTAAGGGTTACCGGTAGTTTAAATTTTGCTTCGATCAGATTAGCCAGCGGTATTACTCCTTTCCAGGGAAGATTGGGAGCGTATTCAATC